>CAYGYI010000051.1:0-8437 GCA_964354055.1 uncultured Candidatus Bathyarchaeia archaeon
ACTGAATTCACCAATCCACACGGTATCCTTCGGTTCTGCTATAACTTTTCCGCAACGTTATCGAGTTGATTGGGTAGATTTTTTCCATCACGGGTCTGAGCGGCAGCATTGTCGGGATTTTTGTTGGAAAGAAGGTGAGCTGATGGTTAAGGGCAAGCCATGGACTAGTGAAGAGGAGGAAGAAGCTTGGAGCTCTTTTTGAAGAAGAGAAACCTATGGGAGTGTTGATGAAGGCATTGGGTAAGTCGAGAAGTTCCATCGACTCAAAGGCTTGCAGTTTAGGATTAAAAGAACAACACACACCGCGAAATAGTGTTTGTTGTTCTTCTGGTTTGGAAATTCCCAAGAATTTGCCGACTGTGGAGGAGGCTTTGCAGGCGCTGCTTGAGGGTGATTTTGTTCCATATACAGCAAGTCACTGGTGTTCTGAAACTGTGGCGTATGCCATACATGAACACGAGAAAGTGTCGAACTCGTCTGTCTCCAATTTGTAGAGGTTCCAGCCACATGATCCTGAAACCTCAGCCAGCCAGAAATATTACAAAGCTCTTGTTAAAACTAGGCTCCTGGTAATCAGAAAATAAAACACGCTGACGGAAGAATCATCGTAGTTC
Organism: uncultured Candidatus Bathyarchaeia archaeon; assembly: GCA_964354055.1. Taxonomy (GTDB): domain Archaea; phylum Thermoproteota; class Bathyarchaeia; order Bathyarchaeales; family Bathycorpusculaceae; genus DATKKK01. The sequence continues at coordinate 615 of CAYGYI010000051.1, forward strand.
CAGTCCACGCTGGAGAAGAGCCCGGAACAGAACTACTCCTGAAAATAATCAAAGATGCAAAACTCTCAAGAAAAGAATCCTGAACATGCTTGAAAAGACGTAAACAGCACCCTTAAACCCTTACAGGCAGTTCGCCGGGACTATTGCGCCGCTATTGTGACTGAACCTTTGTCTGCGTCTACTTTGACGAAATCGCCGCTATGTATGGCCTCAAACGGATCCTTTTCCAGTCTGTCCACGAGAGGAACGTTCACAATGAATGCGCTTACAACGAGCACCGTTTCCACGTCCTTAACTATCAGTGCCTTCGGAGCGACGTTGTGCTGGGCGAGTTTGAATAATCCGTCTATCTGCACGACTGAGCTGGCTTTCCCAGACGGAAACACGAGCACCTTGCCTGCAACACTCTTCCCCGTCAACTCGTGATCTTTTTCTCTAACGATGCCTGTCTTGGGGTCTGTCAGGTAGAAGCAGATAGGCTCGTGAGAGACCAGTGCCTCGCCTTCTCCGTGGCCTCCTATGATCTTGTGGCATTTCAGCGTGATTTCCGTATCCTTCATCTTCATTTCCCCTTGACGGTTGCTTCCACGCAATCTCTCAGCCTTCCAACCCTAACGTCTTTGAATCGGCGGTAGTAGGCGCATTTAGGCGAGTCCGTCATGCCTGTCTTGTTCTTGTACGCGATCCAGCAAGGCTCATCTATGCACGTGTCCACTACCACATGTCCTCCAGCCTTCTCTATGGCCTGCACGTAGCCTATCCTCTCAGCCAAAAGCCTCGTTGTGCCCGATGTGCAAACCCAAAAAGAAACGCCCTCACGTATCCTCTTACCTTCCAACAATCTGGCAGTTTCTTCAATCTGCTTAAGCGTATAGTGCGGGCATCCGAGCATCACGAAGTCTATCTTTCCGCCTGTGGTCTGCAATTCTTCGCACGTCTGCTTCAGTTCACTGTTTGTCACTGTGATCTTCTCACTTGGCTTATCGCCTTGGAACGCTTCTTCAACAGTTGAGGCCTCAACCGTGAACCCAGGCATGTGGAACATGGATATGGCTCCGGACACGTTGGACATGGCGCAGAAGTTTATCAGATCCTCCGTGCTCGGCCGCCTCGCAAGACCCATGAGCACAGGAATCCCATAACCCAACTGCTTCCCCACATAATATCCCAGAAGAGTGTAGTCAAACTCGTCTTTGAGCGTGGCTTCGACTTTGACGAGATGCGTGCCCTTCCGATTCTCCTTAATATGCAGTCCGTATAGTGGGGTTTTGCCGATGACGCCTGAGGCAAGCGCGCTTTGGGCGGCTTCGCGGTTTGTCGTGGCACCGATGACGGAGTTAACGTAGGGCGTGGCGCTTGACTCAGAGAAGGCCACGGTTTCGCCGCAAAGCGGAATATTTTCCGACAGGTAGGGCAGACAGCTCCAACTAAGTATCGCGCCAACACGCTTGTAGGCCTCCATCACTCTCCGAGCCACGTCAGCCTCGTCTTCCGGAATTCCCTCAAAGGTTCTGTGGAAATATGGAATGTCATAAACTGGATTTGTGCTGGTAGGCACTTTGCAGCGTGCGCCGCCGTTGGCCAGAAGCTCAACGAAGTACAGGTCGCCCTCCTGACCGCTCGACGCGGCATGTGCACGGCTTATCGGAATCATCTTCGGTGCGTCGTAGGCGTCTCCGATTGCCACGAGCAGTTCCATCGCCTTCCGCGTGCCCTCGCCCGATTCGCCTCTGAGTATTCGTTCTTCCTCTTTCGTTAGATGCATTTCAATTCACCTTTCGTTCTGATGTGCAGATCAGAGGCTTGCTCAGCAGGCATTCTGAACGTGTCCCTCAATGAATTTGACCACATTGTCGATACAGATGTCCGTGCATCTCTCCACCGCCTCCACAGTGTGAAAACCGACGTGAGGCGAAAGCACCACGTTGTCAAGTCTGAACAGCGGGTTGTCTTTGACAGGCGGCTCCTCAGCAAACACATCGAGTCCAGCGGAGAAAATTTTGCCCGACCTCAACGCCTCCGCCAAAGCCTTCTCGTCAATCACCTTGCCCTGCGACGTGTTCACCACGACCACGCCCTGCTTCATGGTCTCTATCTCCTTTCGCCCAATCATCCCCTCAGTTTCAGGAGTCAACGTGACATGCAGGCTTACAACGTCGCTTTCTTTCAGCAGCGTTTGAAGATCCACATATTTCAAGCCGATTTCCGCCGCCCTCTTAGGGTTGGGATACTTGTCGAAGCCCAACGTCCTCATTCCGAAGGCCTTACCCAACTCGGCAACCCGGCAACCGATCGCTCCAGTGCCGATCACGCCAAGCGTCTTCCCCGCCAGCTCACGACCTCCAAAAGGCCGCCAGTCGAAAAGGCCATCCTTAACGTGCCTGTCAGCCGCAGGCAACCTTCTGACCGCCGCAAGCAGCAACGCAAAAGCGTGTTCCGCCACAGCTTCGGAAGCATAGCCCGGAACATGCGTAACCACAATTCCCCTTTCCCTGGCTGCCTCGTGATCCGCATAGTGACACGTAGTTGCCCATATCGAGATCATCTTCAGCCTTTTGGCCGAGTCGATAACATCGCGATTCAGGTGACTCCAACCAACTATCACTACATCAGCCTCGCCTATCCGCTTCTTCAGCTCGTCAGCCGTTTCAGGTGGCTCCTCGAAAACCTTCAGGCTGCCAAGCGCTTCAAGCCTTTTGACGTGCTCATCCTTCAAGTAAACGTGGTCAACCACAACAATGTTCATCTTTCATCGTCTTCTAGACTGTGCGCAGTTGCTTAAAAAACATGCCAGCCAATAATGCAAGAGCGAAGGTTGCCGTGGAAAAATGAAAGGGGAGAGTGTTTAGCGTGCTCTCGATCTTACTCTGGGCTCGATGAGGGTCCAGAGCCATTCCACGAATTCGCTGACATTTTTGGTTTGTATGAAGATGTCGCCTGGGCCTGTGATCTGCGTGACAAGTCCCTCGCCGCCCAGTATCGTCTCTTTAAGTCCGCCGAATTTCGTGACTTTGTAGTTGCAGGTGTCGCTGAAGGCCACAAGATGGAAGTTGTCAACGATCATCGTCTCTCCTGCTTGAAGGGTATGCCGGTCTATGGCGCCGAACGTGTTGATGAAGAGGTTGCCGTTTCCGCTGACTTTTATCATGAATAGACCTTGGCCGAACAGACCTTTAGTGAAGCCTTCCCACTTGACATCCAAATCCACGTTCTCAGTAGAAGCTATGTACGCAGACTTCTGAATCACGTAGCCCTGGTCCTGTTTGATTTCAAGCATTTCTATGTCGCCCACAGGCGCAGCCACGAGTCCGAGTTCGCCTGCGCCTTGCGTGGCAGTGTACTCGTTCACCCAGAAGGATTGACCTCCAATTATGGCGAGACCAAGACTGCCCAGCAGGCTCTTTTCGCGCTTTCGCGTGTGGGCCTCGATGCTGGGACTCATGTAAGTCATGGCGCCAGCTTCTGCAATTATCTTCTCGTTCTGGTCCAGCGTGACCACAAGCATTGAGTAAGACGGCTTATACTTGATTTCGCACTTCATGTTCCGACCACTCTCTATGACTTATTTATCTATAGAGTTATTATCTGTTATGTGCGAAAAATGTTAATAGTCACCTGCGAGCAAATGCTGTTTCTGGTGGCTGTGCTGTGAGTTGGCTTGGCTACGACCTGATGGGCCTCATCGGCATGATCATTCTGGGCCTCGTAATAATATTCATCGTGCGTCTGGTTCTGGTGCTTGTTCCTGCAGCAGCCGTGGCGTTCGTCGTCTATTGGCTGACGGGAAACACTTGGTGGGCCGGATTTGCATTCTTGATAATCGCGGCTTTGTCAATCCTGAAGAAGTTGTGACACAAACGCGCTTCTTTTCGCCTAGAGGGGACTGGATTGCCTTCTTTTTTTGAGATATGGTTTTCATAAACCTTAACCATGCAGAAATTGGCGACGTCTCCCGCGCAACTCCCTTTTTTCATGTTTTCCTATCTTAGATCCTTCAGAGTTCGCCATTAACGCTGTATTTTGGCTGTCCGGCCCAGCCGTTCTTCTCTTTCTCGTTTTCCACCTGTGGAAAGAACACCGTGCGCGTGCACTAACGTGGCAGTTTTTTATAGTGCCTTGTACACAAGTTAAAGAAGGTGTAGAAATGGGGTTTTTTGGTGGCCTCGTCAAAGATGATAGAGCGCGCTCTGGAGCAGTTGATAAGATTCTATTTGTCTCTGTTGAGAATGCAGGCAGAAGCCAGATGGCAGAAGCATTTGTCAATACTTATGGTAAAGGAATAATGGAGTCAGTCAGTGCTGGCATTAACCCAGCAAAGGAAGTTGATCCTGTCGTAATCCAAGTCATGAGAGAAGTTGGAATAGACCTGTCAGCTAGCAAGCCAAAACCTATAGCGAATCAGATGTTTCATGAGGCCGACAGCATATTTGTGTTCGGTTGCAATGTCAAAGGATTCTGTTCCAACTCGCAACTGAAAAAGATTACAAACTTGGAAATTGAAGATCCCAGAGGAAAGTCGACAGATAGAGTGAGAGAAATAAGAAATGAGATCGAAAAAAGAATGAGATATCTTCTTAACGAAACCACACGCGTACAAACAGCCATGGTTTGGATCAAGAAAGCCTCATCTCTTGCTGATTCTGGAAAAGACAAGAAGGCCATAGAATGCTACGATATAGCTTTGAGTACTCTCCCAGACAATCCGCTTATTTGGTACAACAAAGCAAACTCCTATTACAGGTTACGCTCCTTACGTGAAGCTGTAGATTGCTACAGCAAAGCATTGGGATTAGACACTAGACACGCATCTTCATGGTATGGCAAAGGGATTTGCCTGGGCGATCTTGGGCAGAACGAAACTGCATTGGAGTGCTTCGACAAAGCGTTGGGGATAGATCCGAAGAACGCGATGTATTTGGCTGGGAAGGCGGTGTCATTGACTGCTCTGCATAGAACGGCAGAAGCAAAAAGACACTTTGACGAAGCATTGAAGATTGATCCGAATAACAAGAAGGTCAAAGCAGCAATGGACCTGCTAAGAATGCAAGGTCAACCTTCGAAGTAGCGCGTGCGTTCGTGTTTTTCGTTTCGCGCGCGCTAATTTCTAAAGTTGCCTTTGTCAGTATTTTTGGTTCTTTCCATTCTTCTCTGAGAATACTGTAGTTATGCTCGCGCGCGCTCTCTCCGTCTTCTTATCAGGATAGCGAATGCTGTGACCAAAAGCAAAGCGAGAAGAAGAGGCAGTGCTTGAAGGAATTCAGGAATCACTATGACTGTGTCTTCAGAGAACCCGTAATGCTCTACTGGATGCTGTTCGTGTTCGTAGTAATCCAGAGCTTGTGCGGTGACTTTGGGTTCTGCGTAGGAGAATAGTTCTTGCCATTCAATCTTTCCATCCTTATTAGCATCAACATCGTTAGCAATGAAGCCTGCAATAAGATAATGAGTGAATAGACCGTGCTGGAGGTCGGCACAGGCCAGTGCTGTTTCATTTGCACGACACGCTGCAAGCACTATGCGCCCGGCTTGTGACAGTTCGGGCATAAATCCCCCGCTGTAACACGAATCGAGAATAATCGTTATTCTTTGCGAATCAAGAACGCTCAGCCAATCGCTCAATAAGATGTCGGTTATTGCGTTCTCCATCGAACCCGAATATGAATCATATGGGCAGATGTACTCACGTGTGGTGTTGCCTCCATGCCCTGAGAAGAAAATCAGAATGCGGTCATCCTGGTTTTCCCTGGGAGCAAGCCAGCTAGCCATGGTGCCATTAATGCTCTGCATCGTTGCGTTTTCGTTGAGCAAGAGCAAGAGATGATCTTTTCCCCAAATAGGGTACAGCCGATTGCACAAGGTCAGCGCATTAAAATCAGCAAAAGGTGCGTCTTTGTCTATGTATCGATAAGTGGCCACGCCCACAATCACACCCCAACACACATACCTTTGAGGCTTCGCAAGCAGACTCAGGTTTTCGGAATTAGCCTGTCCAGCAGCCACACTACCTGTTCTAATAGTGGGATAGAAACCATCTGCGATGGCGTACATTGTATATGTTCCCGAGACTACTCCGTTGAACTGAACACAGCCTTCAGAATCTGTGACTCCCTGTAGATCCAAACGTGAAACCAGCTGATAATAAGATGCAGTGACTGAAACATTCTCTACCGGATTGCCGGCTGAATCTGTTATGCGAATCCGCAGGTCACCCTTCAAAACCTCAAGGTTGATTGGGTGCTGGAATGGATAACGGTCCCTGTTCAGGGAGCCTTGACCGTTAATCAAATATACGCAGGATCCATCGCTTGGATCGCCGATGCAGTCATGATCGCTCCAATAGTTGCCTCCACTACACACGTTGTCAAATGAATTGATATAGGCGTCTGAGGAGCCGGAAACGCTTTCGCTATTGCTAATGAAATTGTTTTGATATATGAAGTTAAGGCGCGACTCTGAGACGCGCAGACCTATTTCGTTGTAGGAAACATTGTTTCCAACAGCATAGTTGAAAGTTGAACGGTGTAATGTTATTCCGATCAGATTGTTTCGAGTGGTCAGGTTTCTTATGCCAGAATCATGAGTGAACGCAAACACTATTCCATCGATATTGTTTGTCAAAGCTAGATTCTGAACTGTCACATTCTCTGAATTCACGAAAGCAACATATCCTGCATCAGGAAAATCAGCGATCAGGTCGCTTGCGTTCAATAGGTAATATATAGGTCTGTCGTTGACAGTATTCGTTTTGTCAATTCTATGCATGAAATGATTCAGAGTTGATCCCCAAACACCGAAATTGTACCTGTTATCGATCATAATATTTCTTGAGAGATCCGCTTTGCTATGGTCAAGGTAGATCCCATAGAAGCTTTTCTCAACTTGATTGTCTGTAAGGGTAGAGTTTCCGGCTCCAATCACGTGAATACCATATCCTCCAGCGTTGATAACAGTGTTACTGCTCAAATCAGCAGAGCCGGCAGCAGTGCAAATGCCGTCGCCAGAATTGTTCGTCACTACGTTGTTTCTTATTATTGAGGAGATGGCTCCATAGCCGGCTTTGGCTGAAAGCTCAAGTCCGTCTCCTCCATTGTCTGTGATAGTGTTGTTTTCCACGTAGTTATAACCGTTAGAACCGACACCACTGCCAACGGAAAGGTAGACTCCACCGCCATTGTTCTTTATGACGCTGTTAACCAGCGTGAAATTCTCTACCTTACAGTTGTACCAGCCAGAATCATAGTACTTGTCGACCCTTATACCATAATCCTTGCAGTTCTCAATCACCACTGTATCAACGAACAGGCTGGAAAAAGAGCCAACATGGAAAGGAATGTAAGAACTATACACCAGAACCCCAGAACCATTAACGTTGCTGACCAACAGATTACTCACAGACAAGACTGCATCATCAACAAACACTCCTGAACCATTGACATTCGTCACGACAAGGTTATTGGCTGAGCATTCTCCATTCGATACGATAAGGCCAGTTCCTCCAGTAACGTCAACTTGATTGTCTATGAGGGCTGACAAAGTTCCACTTGCATGAATACCATATCCTCCAGCGTTGACGACAGTGTTGTTGGTCAAAACGGTGAAGCTGGCAGCAGTACCTATGCCGTCGCCAGAATTGTTCATTACTACGTTGTTTCTTACTGATGAGGAGATGACATAGCCGCCACCGCTGAGCTTGAGTGCATCTCCACCATTATCTATGATAGTGTTATTTTCTACGATATTATACCCATGAGGACCAAGGGCTCCAAAAGAAAGGTAGACTCCACCGCCATTGTTCTTTATGACGCTGTTAACCAGCGTGAAAT
>CAYGYI010000051.1:8537-9947 GCA_964354055.1 uncultured Candidatus Bathyarchaeia archaeon
ACAGGCTGGAAAAAGAGCCAACATGGAAAGGAATGTAAGAACTATACACCAGAACGCCGCACTTTCCATTTTGGATTGAGAGTCTGCTCAGTGCAACGTTTGCACGTACATAGATGCAGTTTTCACTTCCTCCGCCATCTAGAATGACATTTTCTTTGCTCTCGCCAATGAGGCTTATAGCCTTGTTTATCGTCAAGTTCTCTTTGTAGAACCCAGCAAAAATGTGAACTACATCACCGCTAGTGGCATCGTCCACTCCTTCTTGAACTCTGTCAAATGGATGCTCCAAAGAACCGTTTTCTAAAGGATCATCGGAATTACTGCAATTTATGTAGATCGTCCGGGATGTCTCCGTAGGGAAAGTCAGATCTGGAACCTTAGATTGAGGCTTCTCGACGTGATCAGAGAGAATTGTGCTGGCATCGGCATGGTTGGTGGATAGGTTGATAAACCAGTTATTGTCAGCCGCAAGGCTTGGGTCAACAGTTGGAAATCCTATGTCAGAGGGAGAGGGAGCTGTAGTGGTTGAGAGTCCAGTTTCCTCTCTGAAGCCTTTCGAACCATAGTATTCCTTGGAAAAACAGTCGGGACTTAGCATGCTGGCAAAATCTGGTCCACCGCCTTTGCCGGTATGTTTCGAGGAAAATCGGTTGTTTTGGTCGAAAGGAACAGAACGTCTATACGAATTGGATCCCAACGCTTCTTTTGTGCAGATCGAGCATGAAAAAACAAAGGGCCACAGTACGAAGCTCAACAGCATCAGACAACAAGTGAATTTCATAGCCGCCAAGGGAGTCTTTCCCCACTTATCGTATCCGGAAGCCGCCTATTCTCTTTTTCGGATTCAATAATCATTAGCGCGCACATAGGTTCGTCTAAGGTTGTTTTCTACGCCTTTCTGCAACCACAACAACTACCGTTCCAACAACCAACAGCACCACATAAAGCAGTGTAGCTGGATTGCCAAAATACAAATGCCCCGAACCTGCAAGAGCGTACTTTGTATAAATATCCAGAACAAGGAACGCGAAGCCAAGTACGTCCAGCAAGAAGCCAACCACAAGCAGCGCGCGTGCCATCTTCTTTACGCGCGCGCTGCTGTCAATCGAGCTAAGAACATTCAGACACTGGGGTGGAACAATGATAGCACACTACACAAACGGCAACGTCCTAACCGTTAAGAAGCTGTTAGGCCACAAGCGGATCGAGAACACCAAGAAGTACATAGGCATGATAACCTTCAAAGACGACGAGTTTGAAACGGCGACGGCGACAGACGACGAGGAAATCAAGAATATGGGAAAGGCAGGCTTTGAGAAATTCGATGAGCGCAAGATAGGCGAAGTTTGCATAAGCTATTATCGAAGGCCAAAGAGGTTTTCAAACTGTGTTTCATAAACGCAGAAACAC
>CAYGYI010000052.1:0-9519 GCA_964354055.1 uncultured Candidatus Bathyarchaeia archaeon
AGGAAGAGAAGACATCGACGCCCGAATGCTCGGCAATGGAAGACCATTCGTGGTCGAAATCACGAAACCAAAGAAGCGGTTCCTGAGTCTCAAAGAGATTGAGAAAGTCGTGAATGCCCTCGGCAAAAACAAGGTTCAGGTTCAGGGACTCGAGTTTGCAGACAAGGACACTATTAGGAAGCTGAAGAAGGACGAGTCTAAACAGAAAGAGTATCTTGTGACGGTGGAGTTCGAGAAGAATGTCGCGGCGAAAGACCTGCGCTTGTTGGAGGAAAAACTTTCAAACATGTTGATCAGCCAGAAAACGCCTACTCGAGTCATGCATAGGCGTGCAGATTTGACGCGGGAAAAGTACATATACGACGTTAAAGTTAAGAAGTTGTCGCCTCATAGGGCTGAAATGAAAATTCGTTGCGCCGGAGGACTCTACGTCAAGGAATTAGTGAGCGGAGATGGAGGAAGAACAACACCCAGCGTTACAGAGCTTCTCAACAATAAAGCGAAGCCTATGAAGCTTGACGTTTTGAACATTATTATGGGAGATCAAGAAGAGGTGGAATAATGAAGAAGTCGAAAGGTTATCGTTCAGGTGCACGCCGCCTTCTCACGAAAGAGCCTAGGGAACGAGGCAAGATACGCTTGAGCAAACTGCTTCAGGAATACTCGCCTGGAGCCAGCGTCGTAGTCATGATAGATCCAAGCGTTCAAAAAGGCATGCCTCACAGACGCTACCACGGCAAAGTTGCCACGGTTACTAGCAAACGCGGAAGAAGCTACGTTCTCAAAGTTCCGCAAGGGGACGCCATCAGAGAGATCATCGTAAGACCTGAACATCTAGAGCCTTACAAGAGTGATTGAAATGGCAAAGAAAAGCGCGGAGGAGTCCAAGCTTGCATTGCCACAAGTCAAGAAGAAGCTCGAAGCCATGGGCGAAGAAAACCTCGACCAGTTCCAACGCCGCACACTAGATTACGTGTCCAAGTTCTCAAAAGTCGATGCTGAAGGAGCGGAGAAACTTGTGAAGAAGCTCGTGGCCGAGTTCGGGGTAGAAGAGGACGAGGCAGTTCAGATAGTCAACTGCATGCCGAAGACCGTTGAAGAGCTCAGGGTTTTCCTTGCAGGCGGGCGCAAAATCGTCGAAGTTTCAAAACTACAATCCATAGTTGCCCTATTGGAAGAGAACCGTAAACTAAAGTAGGGTGAATCGGCTACTATTTTTTAAGCAACAAGTAGGTAATATAAGGGCGATTATGACGATGATGGAGAAGCGCTACGAAGAGTACGCCTACGTACTAGACTTTCTGCCTCATGGTCGCCAGGGTGTGCATGTGTCCGGAAGAGCAGGCTACAGAGCGGGAGCCCTAGTACAGCTTGTAGGCGAGGAATTCTTCACTCTCCTAGAAGCATTGATCAAAGAAGGCGCCGTGCTGAAACCAAACGACCGCTTATACGTCGGGAAAGACGCGCGGGACGAGGTCACCTACATTATAGGCCGCATAGGCTACGACGAACTTACCGTGGCAGCCAAAAACGAGCTTTCTGCTGTGATCAGCAGAATCGTGCTAAACCGAGAGGAATGGTTTATTGATTTCTTCAACAATGCGAGAGCCGTGACTCCGAGAATGCACGCGCTTGAGCTGATTCCGGGAATCGGCAAGAAGTACATGTGGCAGGTCATCAACACGCGTGAGAAGAAGTCTTTCGAAAACTTCGACGACCTGCAGAAACGCACGGAGATTCCGAACCCAGTGAAGCTGATCACCAAGAGGGTTATGGAGGAACTGGCGGGCGACAGCAAATATCGCCTGTTCACCAGAGCCCAGTAGGCTGTTCGAAACGTTTTCTGGGGTAACATGAGCCTCTATGAACGAACGAAGCAACTGCTTCGAACACATCGAATCTCACCGAACAAGCTTCTCGGACAGAACTTCACCATCGAACCCTCGGTTCTTGAACGCGTGGTTGATTACGCCTCGCTCACCAAAGACGACGTTGTGTTGGACATCGGCGCAGGCTTTGGCTTCCTAACGCGTCTTCTGGCAGCCAGGTGCAAACGTGTAATAGCAGTTGAAGCTGATGAAACGGTTGCAGGCGTTTTGCGTGAACAACTGGCTGGCCTCCGCAACGTCGAGATCATCAGAGGAAACGTGCTCAAAGCCGAGATACCGTCTTTCGACAAGACGGTTTCGATTCCGCCATACCAGATATCTTCAAAGCTAATGCTTTGGCTCTTCAAAAGAAGCTTTGACCGAGGCATCCTCATTTTTCAGAAGGAATTCGTGAAACATCTTGTGGCTTCAGTCGGTAGCGACGGCTACGGCTGGCTAACCGTTTTGACCTATTATCACTTCGAGACGGAGCTTCTCGACGAAATCTCAAAAGAAGCGTTTCACCCTAAACCGCAAGTTGTCTCAATCATCTTACGCCTCACACCGAAAAAACCTAAAGCCTTCATAGTGAAAAACGAAGAGCAATTCACAAAGCTCACGCAATCACTCTTCACCAACCGCAACAGGAAGGTCAGAAATGCCGTGTTGCCTTTCCTGAGAGGCATGCTAAGTCTAAGCAAAGAGGATGCATGCAGACTGGTTGAGGAGATGCCTTTCCGCGATAGACGCACAAGAGAGCTAACACCAGAGAACATCGGAGAGCTCGCAAATGCCCTCAGCAGGTAAAAAGGTCTTCTACGGCGACCATGCCTTCTGCGTTTTTGAGAACGTTTACGAACCTGCAGAAGACACGTTTCTGTTTGCCGAAAACCTTGACATCCAAAAAGGTGGCATGGTTTTTGATATGGGCACGGGATGCGGCATACTGGGCATACTGGCAGCAGAAAAAGCTACACATGTCGTGGCAGTTGATATAAACCCTTTTGCGGTTCGTTGCGCCAAAGAAAACGCGCGGCTGAACCACATTGGCGAACAGCTTTCCTTCATACAGGAAGATCTATTCACATCTCTAAGGCTTTGTGAACGATTTGATGTGATCCTTTTCAATGCTCCATATCTGCCTTCGGAGAGTCCTGAGAAGAACTCATGGCTTGAGCAGGCTTGGGCCGGAGGGGTCTCAGGCAGGACAGTGATCGACCGCTTCATTGTTGAAGCACCAAAATACCTGAAGTCTAACGGGCACGTTCTGCTCATGCAGTCCACACTGAGCGACGTCGACAAGACTCTGTACATGTTTGAGAGGAGCGGTTTGAAGGCTTCAGTGACAGCGAGACGTGACCTGCCGTTTTTTGAATCGATAGTGCTTGTCAGAGCAGAATTCTTGAAATCGGTGTTTTAGGCGACTTTGGCGTTTCAAATCTGATCGAGTTCGAATAGAAGTGTAGTATCACCTAGGCCATAGCTCCTCTACTTGAGGGTTCTCCGTAATCTCAGTTCGTCTCTTATGGGCAGGCCTCCTATGCCTAGCAGGATGTTTCCGTGTTTTTCAGCTATAACGTTCGGTTTGACATCGTAGATTTGGAACCCGAGAGCTTGGTAAAATGCAAGCGCAGGCAGGTCGTCGTTAGAGGTTGAAACTAGGAGTCTCTTCTTTTTGAGTTTCTTTGCTTCAGCCTCCACTTGGGCTATGAGGCTTCTACCTGCGCCGGCATCCTGATATTCTGGGAGTACGCCAAGAGCCACGATGATTAGTGCATCGTCAGTCTCTGCGATGGAGACGAAACCAGCAATGCTTGCGCCTGCTTGTGCTATGTATGTGGGAAGGTCTGCCACTATGTATCTCTTGGCGAAGGTAAACTGTTCCTCCTCGCCCCAGAACCTCTTGACGAACTTTTGTATCTGTGCTTTTTCCTTTTCAGAAGTAGCCTTTTTGATTTCGAGTCTAACTGTCTCCTTCCTAAGGCAGGATGGACAAACTGTTCGCAGTTTCGCATGCGTGTTGCAGATTGGTTTTCCGCACACGCTACATCTGTAGACTGGCTCCTCGCTGCAGTAGCTACATTTCATGTGATTTTCGCCTTTTCTTTTGTTCTGTTGAAAAAGTATATAACGTGAGAGTTTCGTATTGCTAGAAAAGCGTTGGAGGAGTCATCTAATGTGTGTACTTGGAAAGGACAAACTAAAGGAACTCATAGACAATTACAAAATCATCTACCCTTACGACTACAACCTGCTTGACGGCGACGGCTACATTATGACCGTCCGAGAGGAGACCACACTGCACTATTTGGAGCACAAGAACCTGATCTCGCATGAGATTATTTTTGCGCCTCCAAACTACGTGGCTCACCTCACTGCCAAGAGCAAATACGGACGTATGGGCTTGTCATTTTTGAATGCGGCGAAGGTTCACAGCGGCTTCGTGGGCAGATTGGCCTTGGAACTTGTAAACCTGAGCAACGATCGTAGGCCGATCACCATCAAACGTGGTGATCCGTTTATGCATGTCGAGTTCGTCACGCGAGAAGGTGAGCCTGCACCCTACAATGGTGAATATCAATTCCAGTTCCTGTCGGATGACGAGATGCAGATGTACATTTCGATCTTGAAAAAGGTCTTCCCCAACTATGATGAACTTGCAAAAGGTTGGTTCAAGAACAAGCGTCTGCAGTAACATGCGTTGGCTGTATTTCGGGTTCTGATTGTGAAAGTTGACCTTGAATTCATAATCCTATTCAATAAGCTTGTTCAACGATTTGTTTAAATATACAAGTGGTTATGGTATGCAGAAGAGGAATAGCGTATGCGTGCGAAAAACTATAGGCCTGTCAAAGGTCAAGCTTACACTAGAAAAGAGTACGTGAAGGGTTTTCCGCCGCCCAAGATAAACAAGTTCATTATGGGCGATACGAAGGCCAAGTTTGAGTGTGAGGGTAAACTTATTGCGCTTGAGAAGGCTCAGATCCGCCACAGCGCGTTGGAGGCAGCCCGCGTGGCCACAAACCGAGGCCTCATGGAAAAACTCGTCAACAACTACTACCTACATGTGCACCCGTACCCGCACGCCATTCTGCGCGAGAACAAGATGATCTTCGGCGCGCACGCTGACCGTCTTCAAGACGGCATGCGCAGATCTTTTGGCAAGGCTATTGGGACTGCTGCGCGTGTGAAGGCCAACCAAGTTATAATCACCGTCAGAGTGAACAAAGACAGTGTCGAACTTGCAAAGAGTTCCCTGAGAAACGGCGCTGCCAAGCTTCCTATTCCATGCCGGATAGTCATCGAGAAGGTTCAATCTGAGGCTCCGCAGGAACCGGTGAATCAAGTTGTCTGAAATGAAAACTGACCTTGTTTTGTGGTTTGAGAGCCTCAGAAAGACAGACATTCCTTCTGTGGGAGGAAAAAACGCGAATCTTGGCGAGATGATCAGCACTGGGATATCAGTTCCACCTGGATTCGCGATAACGGCGTTTTCCTACAAGAAGTTCATAGAAGAAACAGGCATATCCAGCAAGATCTATGAGATCATAAAGGAAACAGTCACTAGCCTCAACGATCCGAAGCACTTTGAAATAGCCTCTAAACGCATTCGCGAGCTCATTGAGTCCACGCCTATGCCGAAGGACATTGAGACGGCGATCAGGACGGCGTATGAGGAGTTGTGCAGAAGACTTAACATGAAGGATGTGTTCGTGGCGGTGCGCTCAAGTGCCACGGCTGAAGATTTGGCTGACGCCTCGTTTGCAGGGCAGCAGGAAACGTTCCTCAATATGAAAGGCATCAAAGATGTTCTCGAAGCCACGGTCAAATGCTGGTCCAGTCTGTTCACGCCACGCGCCATATTCTATCGCATGGAGAAAGGCTTCGCCCACGAAAAAGTCTTCATCAGCGTCGGCATCCAAAAGATGGTCAACTCCAGAGCCGCAGGAGTCATGTTTACCATTAACCCTGTGACTGGCGATCCAAGCCAGATCGTGATTGAGGGAAATTATGGTCTCGGCGAGGCTGTGGTTTCTGGTTCGGTCACGCCCGACGATTTTGTGGTCGACAAGAAGAGCGTCAAAATTGTTGATAGGCGTCTGGCCAAGAAGACAGTGGCCTACCTGCGGGATCCGAACACAGGTAAGACTGTGCATGTTGAGGTGCCTGCTGACAAGCAGGAAGCCCCGTGCGTCGCTGATGAGGAAGTGCTTAGACTCGGCGAGCTGGCTAATCGTATAGAGCAGCATTATGGTAAGCCTATGGATATTGAGTGGGCTATTGATCGCGATTTGCAGTTTCCTGGCAGCATGTTTATTGTTCAGGCTAGACCTGAGACGGTTTGGAGTCAGAAGACTGCGGAGACGCCTGCGGTAGCAGAAGCGAAGCCTGCTGAGGCTTTGAAGGTTGTTCTCAAGGGCATTGCGGCAGGCAAAAGGGGCTATGGTGCGGGCAAGGCAAAGATCGTTAACAGCCTCGACGAGGCCTCCAAGCTGATGCAGAAAGGCGACATACTCGTGACGGAAATGACGAACCCCGATTATGTGCCGTTCATGAAAATGGCGTCAGCGATTGTCACCGACAAAGGCGGAGTGACCTGCCATGCAGCAATCGTAAGCCGAGAACTAGGCGTACCCTGTGTGGTCGGGTCGGACAACGCTACGAAGCTGATGGTCACGGGCAAGGAGTATACTGTGGACTCGCAGAGCGGCGTCGTCTACGAGGGAATTATGCGGATGGCTGAGCAACCTGCGACTGTTGCGGGGAGCTCGCGTGGATCTGCGATGGTTGGCGGCGTATTCCAATCGGTGCCAGTTACGGCCACGAAAATTTACATGAACTTGGGCGTGCCTGAAAAGATTACAGATTATCAGGATTTGCCCTTTGAGGGCATAGGCCTCATGCGTACCGAGTTCATTCTGGCAAGCTACATCGGCGAACATCCGATGCTTTTCGTAGAGACAGGACGAAGCCAGGTTTTCGTGGACAAGATGGCTGAAGGCATAGCTACGGTGGCCAGAGCAATTCAGCCTCGACCAGTTGTGGTGCGGTTCAGCGACTTCAAAACGAACGAGTACCGTGAGCTGAAAGGCGGCGAGAAGTACGAGATCGTTGAGGCTAACCCGATGCTTGGCTGGCGTGGCTGCAGCCGCTACATTAGTAAGTGGTACGAGAAAGCTTTCAGGCTAGAGTGCAAGGCCATCCAGAAATGCCGCATGGAATGGGGGCTCAAAAACGTGTATGTTATGCTTCCAGTCGTGCGCACTCTATGGGAGGTTAAAGCGGTTCTGGAGATCATGCGACAGGAAGGTCTCGAACGTTCCAAAGATTTCAAGATATGGTTCATGGCTGAGACACCATCAATCGCTATAATGGCTGATGAGTTTTCGAAGCTCGTTGACGGCTTTTCAATAGGCTCAAACGACATGACTCAGGGCATACTAATGATTGACAGGGATTCGGAACGCCTTGGGCAGATGGGATACTTTGACGAGCGGGATCCCGCTGTGGAGCGTATTCTTGCGCATTTGATCAGGGTGGCTCATGAGAACGGATGCACGGTTTCCATATGCGGTGAGGGTCCATCGAATTTGCCTGATTTTTCCGAGTTTCTAGTGCGGAACGGCATTGACAGTATTTCGGTGAATAACGATGCAGTGGTGGCTACGAAGAAACTCGTGGCAAGCATTGAGCAGAAACTGATTCTAGAACAGTTGGCTGAGCAGCAGAAGCGCGCTCAAGGCAAAGCGATTCGCAAACCGAAACAGGCTTGGGAATGGACAGCCGAGCAGTAAACGACAAATCCACCCTCTTTCCATATAGTGCTGATATTGCTTTCTATAGGATTTTGGATGTGCTTGCATGAAGCATTTTGATTTGGAAGAAGAGAGAGTCAAGCAGGAGATTCTGAGGCTCGGAGCGAAACGTGTTCTGATACAGCTTCCGGAAGGACTGAAGCCTGAAGCGCCACGCATTGCGAAGGCTGTTGAGAAGACTGGCGCACTTCCGATAGTTTCAGCCGACCCATGCTACGGTGCATGCGACTTGGCTACCGCCGATGCGGAGAGCTTGGGCGTGGACATGACCATACATTATGGGCATTCAAAGATGGTGAAGTATGAGCGAGTGCCCACGATTTACATTGAGGCTCGGGCCACTGTGAGTGTTGACGAGGCGGTTGAGAAGGCATTGCCGTTGCTGGAAAAATGGCGCAAAATCGGCCTCGCTACGACGGTTCAGCACGTGCAAACACTTGACCTTGTGGGGGAGTTGTTGACGCGCGCAGGTAAGACCGTGATTGTTGGTGACGCTGGACGCTTGAATTATCCGGGGCAGGTGATAGGCTGCAACTATAGCAATGCGCAGTCGGTTGCGAAGGACGTTGAGGCCTTCCTGTTTGTGGGAGGCGGCCTGTTCCACGCGATAGGCGTGGCGCTGTCCACCCAGAAACCTACGATCGTGGCCGATCCCTACGACAACAGGGCGTTCTCAATTGACAAGGAGGCTCAGAAGATTGTGAAACAGCGGTGGGCAAGCATCGAGGAAGCGAAAAAGGCGACAAGCTTTGCTGTGATTGTGGGACTGAAGCTTGGGCAGAAGAAGCTTGAGGAGGCGTTACAGGTCAAGCGGAAGCTTGAAGAAGGCGGCAAGACAGTGATTCTATTTGCGGCTGAAGAGGTTACACCTGAAGCGCTTATGGAGTTTCCGTCGATTGATGCGTACGTGAATACCGCGTGTCCGAGAATTTCATTTGATGATGCCGCGCGGTTTAGGAAACCCGTTCTGACGGTGAATGAGGCCTTGGTGGTTGTAAACGCGTTATCTTGGGAAGAACTATGCAGAAAAGGCTTGTTAGAAAACTAGACTTGGAGCGCCTGCTCACGCAGGCTAAGCCGCATCCTTCACCGAGCCCTGTTCTTGAACAGTACATGACGCCTACAGATGTGGCAGCCACAATATTGCACATAGCGGCCTACACTAACAGCGACATAGCAGGCAAGACTGTTTTGGACTTGGGCTGCGGCACGGGAAGACTGGCATTGGGCGCAGCTTTTCTGGGCGCGAAGCAGGTAGTAGGCGTAGATGTAGACAGGGCCTCTGTGAAGATTGCACTTGAATCTTCTGTAGATCTCGGGCTGAAAAAGCGGACGCAGTGGATTGTTGCCGACATAGGCGCTGTACATGGAGAATTTGACACGGTCTTGCAGAATCCGCCTTTTGGTGTTCAGAGGCGCAACGCTGATCGCAGGTTTTTGGAGAAGGCTTTGGAGATGGGGGGTGCAGTTTACTCGCTTCATAAGAGTGCTCAGGACAGTGAAGCTCTCAGAGCCAAGCTGAAGGCCAGTAAAGGTAGCGTTGTCGCCGTTTCGCCTTCGCCTTTCCTGTACAAGTTCATAGAGACGCATGGCGGTGAGGTTAAAGCTGTTTACTCGGTGCTTATGGCGATACCACACATGTTCAGCTTTCATACGGAGAAGAGGCATGAGTTTGCAGCTGACCTGTACGTCATTGAACGCAGAAGGAAGACTTCCAACGCGTGACGGCAGAATTTCGCCTTGCCCGTGAACAAAAGGTTTATTGATAGGCTTGGAAAGTAAAGTTATGTCCATTTGGTGAACGTTTAGGTTTGATGGATTAAGCGTTTGACTGC
>CAYGYI010000053.1:0-9487 GCA_964354055.1 uncultured Candidatus Bathyarchaeia archaeon
TGTTCGCGGACCAGCCTCTCACCGTTAAAACTCATGCGCCGTGTCTGTGACACTTGAGCTCCGGTAAGGCCAGTTACTTCCAGAAAAGTTCCTTCAGCCATATAAGCCTTGCTAGGTGGCTACTCGTAGTGCAAAGCTTTGACAGGATCGAGTTTGGCCGCTTTCCTCGCGGGGTACAGACCGAAGACTATGCAGATGACGATGGCAAACACGAAGGCCGCTACGGTCCACTCAGCTGTGAACACGGGACTTATCGTCAGTGGTTGACGCCCAGGCGTAGAGAACAGCAGGTCTGAACTCTGTTCTGGCTGCATCAGGCTTGACAGGACGTTGGCCATGCCGTAGGATAGTCCGTAGCCGGTGAGGATGCCTATGATGCCGCCTGCTGCGCCGACCAGTGATGCTTCGGCAAGGAACATTGACAGAACCGTGCGGCTCTTGGCTCCGATGGCTTTTAGTATCCCTACCTCCTTCGTGCGTTCCATGACTGAAACTGTCATGATGTTCATTATGCCTATGCCTGCCACCAGCAGCGAGATCGAAGCGACAGCCATCAAGAATATCTGGAGCAGGTTCAGTATGCTGTCGACCTGTTGCACAAACATGGATGGCACAAGAATGCTTATGGAGTATTTCTCAAACTTCGTCTCAATTGCTGAAGCAACTTGCTCCGACTGTTTAAGGTCGGATATCTGTACGAGTATGATCTGATAGTAGTCGCCTTGCAGGATTTCAGCAGCAAGGTCGGTTGATATAAACGCCCAATAATCGAAGTTCGTTATCCCTGGAGTTCCGCCTTCCTGAAGTATTGCAGCCACTCTCAGCGTCTTCCTGAGGTTGAAAACGACATCATGTCCGCTGATTTTTTCGGTTATGTTTATGCTTAGGGTAACATTTTGGCCTATGTCTACGAGGGCGATTCCGTCATATGTGGCTGTCTTGTAGCCGAACACGATCGTATCATTGTCGTTCTGGGCTGGAAAGTTGCCGTCTGCTAGACGGAATCTCTGTGGCAGAACCTCCTGCATCTTCGTGAAATTCACTGCGCCCACACTGAACGCACCCATACGCTCTTCTGTTCCGGTGTTGTTTCTGAAGACCTTCGCAGTGGGCAATGTGGTCACAGGTGCCACCACGCTCACGTTTTGGACACCCTCGATTTTGCCAACGTCTGATGGCCTGAATGGTGACCCTAAGCCTGCCGTGATGCTGCCTGGAAAAACTATCAGAACATGAAGCTCGAAACCTGCTTCCATTCTCTGCTTGACCTCAAGTCTGAAGCCTTCGCCCAGTGCGGCCAACGAGACTATTGCTGCGATGCCTATTACCACGCCGAGCGTGGTTAATGTCGTTCTCAGCTTCCTCTGTCTGAGGTTCTCGAGCGCCATGCTCAAAATCCTGCTTGCCTTCATCGCTTGGCCTTCCCCGCGGTTTCGTTCTCCTTAATCGCCTCTACCAAACCGTCTTTCAGGTAAACCGTCCGGCTGGCCTCCTCCGCGATGCGCGGATCATGAGTGACCACAATGAACGTCTGTTCTTTCTCACTGTTGAGTCTCTTCATCAACTGGACTATCTCCCAGCCTGTCTTAGTGTCAAGGTTTCCAGTGGGCTCGTCTGCCAGAATGATCTTAGGATCGTTTATCAATGCTCTGGCAATGGCCACGCGTTGCTGTTCGCCACCACTCAACTCGTAGGGCCTGTGCTCAGCGCGACCTTCAAGTCCCACAAACTTGAGCATCTCTCTAGCTTTCTCAGCTACATCTCTCTCCGAGACACCTGCAATTGCCAAAGGCAACTCCACATTCCTCTGCGCACTCAACCTTGGTAGAAGATTGAAGAATTGGAAGACAAACCCTATCTTCGTCAACCGAAGCTCAGCAAGCTTGCTGTCATTCAACTTCCAAATATTAGAGCCGTCAATCACTATCTCTCCAGCGTCAGGACGATCTAGACCCCCCAGCAGATGCAACAGTGTTGACTTCCCACTTCCTGAAGGCCCGAAAATGGTCAGGAACTCGCCTTTCTCAACGCTGAAACTCACGCCTTGCAAGGCTGGAACCCGAACCTTGCCCATCTCGTAGCTCTTCTTGACATCGCGAACCTCAAGAATGGCAACCATAAAGCATTCCTACTAGCGAAAACAGGTTCTCCGGGCAGTCTCTTTTCATATAACCCTTATCTGCGCCTTTAAAACTTTAGTACCCAAACAGTAGGCTTTCAATTATCACGCTGGATATGTATGCTGTGACGCCAATGAGGCCGCTTTTTCTCCATGAGAGTTCAGACAGTTGCCTGACTGCAATTGCGCACAATGCAACGCTCCATGCGTGCACAGCAAGCTGGACGTACCAGCCTATTTGCCCCACAAACGCTGTTACTTCCAAAACAGCATTCAAGGCGATGTCACGCTCTCCCACAGGTCCGTTGGTTGCTTCAAGCGGGTATCGGATCATGGCTGGAAGGCTTGAGTATGTGGCGACATTGATTACTGATTGCACGAACATGGTGATGAGAACGAAACCAACCAAGACAAACATAGGCTTCCATTCAACCTTCCCTCCAAGAAACCTCGCAAGCAAAAGGAGCAAACCACCCAGCAAAACCCACTTAGAAACAAATAGCATAACCGCGATTATGGAGAACGAGAAGAAGTAGCTGGCCATATTATCAATGGCTGGCTTGTAGCCGTCACGGAAGAATAGACCATCGAGACGCACCGTCCAGTTTGCATTATCCGATCCAGAAAAGCTGAATTTGATGTTGCTGATGTTGCTCCAGTCAGCATTTAGGCTGCCGTTCTTCCATCCTTTTTGAGGACCTACAGGAATCGTCAGGTTATTCCATACAGTGTTGCTTGATGAGGAAAAGCGGTCTGTCAGGTTGTAGTAGAAGAATTCTGTGGGGCTTGAAAGAAGATACACAACTACGTTTTTAGCCTGTGCCACGGCTGGACTGGCCAGTTTTACTCTAAATGACATGTTTTGGTAACCGTCTACATTTTGGCAGTCTATCTTCTCGGTTTGGTTGAGTTGCATCCAGATGGTTGTGCTATTGTTGACTGAGAATTCAATGCTTCTGTTTCCGAAGAATCCTCCGGCAATTCTATCGTCACTTTCGGTTATGTTGCCGTTTGATATCCATACTGTTCGGTTTTCTGTCCAATGGTCTCCCTGCGAGGACGTGGGCAAGGTTTGCTCATCATATGTCTTGGAAATCACGATGTATGCGGAACTGGCGTAGACGACCACGAACAGTATCAGTATCAGAAATGCTCCTTGGAACTTGGGTTTCTGGGCTATCTCTTTGAACGCCTTCAGAGGGGAGTATATGACTTTGAGTATGTCGAGGATGAACAAGAATTTATGCTCCGTCTATGACTGTTTGTTGAGAGATTATTAAGGATTTATCACATTCCAAGCTTTAATCTCCTGTAAGTCGTGTAGTCCACGTATTGAAGGAACGGGCTTTCAGATTGGTATTTGACTGGCATCTTTTGGCGTTGTCGTTTGTCTAGGAGCTGGCTTGTGGTTATGATTGAGTAGCCGTCGCTTCCTGCTCCTGAACCGTAGCTGGCCACGAGTATGCGCTGGTCTGGTTTGGCTATGTCCAAGACCGCTGCAAGGCCGACTGGCGAGGCGCCGGAGTACGTGTTTCCGAATTTGACCACTTGAAGTGAAGGCAGAAACTGTTCCTCCTTGAATCCTATTTCCTTGGCGATTCTGGTTGGAAACTGGGCGTTCGGTTGGTGAGCTACAAAGTAGTCAATGTCTTTGAGTTGCAGGTGAAGTCTCTCCATAAGTTTCTTGGTGGTTTTCCTCACGTGTTTGAAGTACGCTGGGTCGCCTGTGAATCTTCCGCCATGTGTGGGGTAGGGCTCGCCGTCTCGGCGCCAGAAATCAGGCGTGTCTGACGTGCACGAGTACCAGCCTTCGATTTCAGCTATGACATCGTGTTTGCCAAAGATGTAGGCGGCTGCGCCGTAGCCTACAAAGAAGTCCAGTTCGCCGTTCGGCATGTCTCGGGGCGCGGCTTGAGAGTTGTCGGTGCCTATCACCATGGCATGTAGTATGCAGGACTTCGGGTAGCTGACCAGTGCAACGGCGTCTTTGAACATGCTTGAGGCAGCTTTGCACGCGAACTCTGTGTCCACGGCGTCCACGCCCTGCACATCGTCCTCGTCCTCCTCGCCGAGTTTGAGGACCTGAGCTACCTTTGAGGCTATAGGCTTGACGGCGTAGGGATTGGATTCTGATCCCACGTAGATTTTGCCTACAAGTGAATTGTCGACGCCGGAGTGAATCAGCGCCAACTTGCCAGCCTCCACGGCTGCTGTAATTGAATCTTCGTCGAAGAACGGAATCGCGCGTTCAATGTTGCCTTCTCTTATTCTGAAGCGTGAGGTGTAGACGCCGTAGCCCTGTATTCCCGCAACATCAGATTCTTTTTTGGGCTTGGCCACGGTGTATTCTTGGTGTGGGTAGTATTCGTCTGCGAACGTGAAGGCCAGCGAGATCGTTGGGATGACGTCGCTCTTGTCCACTGAGTAGCGTCTTCTGAATCTTGGAACGACCTTTCTTCCTTCAAGGGCTGAGAAGTCGATCTGTTCGTCGGGCTTTATTATTTTGTCAGTCAATCGGCCGGGGACGCGTATTTTGCCGTCGTGGAAGGACACCGTACCATAGATGTAGTTGCCGAGTCTCGTGAACTTGTTTGTAGGTTCATTCACGAGTGTGCAAACTTCTAATGTGCCCTGCTCATAAAAAAGGTCGATGTCAACCATCTTTCCGAAGCTCTTTCTTCCGCAAGCGCCGCAGTAGTTCCTTATCTCAAAATACTCTTTTCCGCAGAGCTGGCATCGGCTTCCTCTAAGCCTGTCGCCGAGGTATGAAACTCTTCTCTCAATCGGTTCGCTGCTCATTTCAATCCTTCCCCAGAATCGTAACGTAGCCTTTGGTTCCGAATCCCTCAAGTTCGAGGGCACATCCGCACTTCAGGCCGCCATCAGCTTTTGCTTGCCGTTCTCCTGCTTCATCTCTCAACTGCTTCACGACTTCAAAGATCTGAGCTCCGCCCGTTGCGCCCAAGGGGTTTCCGTCAGCCTTCAAGCCGCCGTTCATGTTTACAAAAAGCTTCATTCCGTCAATCTCGTAATATCCTTTGTAGTCCTGACAGCTCTCGTATATGGTTCTCCATGCTTTGCCGCATTCACAGAAGCCTAGGTCTTCAAGCGAGATCATCTCCATGAACGTGGACTGATCATAAAGTTCGACGACCTGTATGTCTGCGAGAGTTTTTCCCGCCATTTTCAATGCGCCTTTCATCGCAATCTCGCTCACGATGAAGTGTGTCATGTCTTCTCTCGCTGGGAAAGTCAGGTAGTCGGTTGCGGAGGAGGAACCAAGAATGTAGATGGGTTTTTTCGTGAACTTCTTTGCCTTCTCCTCGTTAGCCAGTATGAGAACGGCAGCGCCGTCGGATATTGGCGCATAGTCGTAAAGCCCCAGTGGTTTGCGCGCCTCTTTTCTGGAGTTCAGCACCTGTTCCAAAGTTATCTTGCGCTGGTATTGAGCGTACTCGTTCTTGGAAGCGTGCAGATGATTCTTAACTGAGATTTGGGCAAGCGCCACGTTGAGCCTTTCAAGGTCCTCGCCTGCGATGCCGTGTTTTTTGATGTATGCTCGCAGCATGAGTTCGTGGTTTGCTTCAGGTGTGCATCCTGCGTAGTAGCTCCACGGGTCTTCCAGTAGCATGAGGTCGTCACGGATCTTGTCCCATCTGTCGGTCATTTTCTCTATGCCGCCCACGAGGACGATTTCGTGTCTTCCTGCGCGGATGGCGTTGCAGGCGTTTGACAGGGCAGAACTGAACGAGCGGGTTACCTCCATCGGGACGTGGAGTTCTGTGAGTTCTGAGAGGAAGCCTTCTTCTAGGCCTAGCTTGTTCGTGATGGGCAAGAAGTAGTCTGATAGATAGCAGGCTTCCAGATCTCTGCGTTCGATGCCGGCCTCTACTGAAGCTTTCAGCCACGCTTCCTCAATGAGTTCTTCAGGTTCCTTCTCGTAGTGCTCACCGAACCGTGTTCTGCCGACAGAAACAATGACTGGACGAATTTGCATCGTCTACACCTGTTCGATTAATTAGCAATTAACGCTTTCAATGAGACCATTTAAGTGTTTGCTATACTTACGTTTCAAAGAGCCATGCAGGGCAACCATGTGGAAGCATGTTGTTGAGGTCTGCGAAAGCCTTTTTGCCCTTCACGGGTAATGCTGATTGCGGTGAACTGTCTGGATGTGGTGGCTGCTTTTCGTTGAGTGTCTGTATGGAACTGGATGGTTTGGCACGGTGACCGCGGGCATGGTGGCGCTTGCCGTCTTCCTCACGGTCGCCACGCTTCTGACGTTAGTTTTAGACATACTATCCGAACCTGCCAGACTTCTCAATCCGCTGACTGCTCTTGTGTGGGGTCTGTGAATTGGCTAGCGAGAGAATGAGAACGATGCTACTGGGATTGGCTTTCGTGTCGCTTCTCTTGTTATCGTCTTTCGAAAATGTCGTTTTCTTTCAAATCTTGGTCGCTGTGCTTCAGAACAGGCTTCTGTCCGTGGCAATGCTCTTCATTCACAATGTCCTCGTGATCTCGCTCATCCTGCTGGGGATGACCTTCTACGTGAATCTGGTTCTCAACTTCTTCAAGAAGAACAGCTATGATCAGGTTGTGCTTGAGCATCCTCGGACTTTCGCTCTAGTTTTCACCGTCATGATTGTGTTTCTGAGCATTCTGCGTGGAAGTAACCTTCTTTACGGCGGAATAACGGTGGAGGCGTTGCCGCTGATTTTATTGGTAAGTGCGCCGATCGGAATAGTGGAAGGCTACGGAATATATCTCACGATCAAGAAGACGTTGAGCCGAACGATATCCATGAAGGACCTGATCTACATATACGGCCTGTTCCTCATAGCTGCCGTAATGGAAGTTGCCTTCATAGACTTGCTGATTTACGTTTCAAAATGACCGAGACAAATTCGCGGTCTTCTGCGCGTCATGACTGGATCCATCTAGTCCTCAGTTTGAACTGCTGCTTATGCTGAGTCGTATTGCAGGCGTTCTAAACGATAGACTTAAAAGTTTAACCAAATCACAGAAAAGCCTTGATGCGCAATGCCTGTTTTGTACGCGGTTAAACACTTGCTGCGTTCTTGGAAACTGTTTTTGGCTCTGTTGATAGGCATCACATTGGCCTCCACGTTCTTTGCAGGCATTGACATCAAGACAAACGCCACGGTGAAGGAAGCCCTCGATCAGCAGCTGAACCGCATTCCTGTTGACATGACAACAGACGTATCCAGCCTAGCTTCTGCACCAATGCTCTCTGTCAAAGATAACGTTTCACACGTCGAGGGAGTGGCAGACACGGAGATAGTCTCAGGAGCTTGGGGAACCATAAAATCGCTAAACCCAAACAGCACGACCCAAGATGCAAACGCGAGAATTGCAGGAATTTCTGCAAATTCACACGTGTACAATGGTTGGCTTAACAGGCCAGCCGAGGCGATGGGAGAAAACGAAACGTACATCTCGTCTGACGCGCCAATGGCAGGCGAAGTCGAGACTGGCGACACTGTCAGCATAGTCTTTAGCATAAGTCGTCCCTACTATGCGCAGCCTACTGTTGCCACGCTGAATCTCACCGTGAAGGGTTTTGCTCAACTAGACGACAAAGCATATGCTGTAGCCTCCGGGTCGTACTACTACACGTCGTATTACTACTATCCACCAGAGGATTTGAAAAACAGAGCTAATGTGCTGTTGGTGGATTGGGAGAGCACCATGCGTAGACTTGTGGACGCTTTCAGACTCATCCCAGATGCGTCTTCTCCCATCGGCAGTTCAGTGTTGATTTACGTGGATCGAGAGAGCCTCATAGCCCCTTGGGACATGTCTACTTCAGTCGTAAACGTGAAAGAACTTGGGACCCGCATACAAAGCGCACTCGATTCCGCCTCGTATTCTAGGCTGTATGTTCAAGACAATCTTCAGGAAACGCTGAACCGATTTCAGTACGTTTCGATACAAACAAGCCTTTCGTTGGCGGTGACTTCTTTGCCCATCTTTTTCGTGGCCTGGTACATGGGCACGACGGTTTCAGATGTTTCGTTCAACCTCAGGAGGCGTGAGATCGGGCTGTTGCAGACGAAGGGCTTTACTAGAACGCAGGTTTTGGGAATCTTTCTAACACAGACGTTCCTTCTCGGGATACTGGGCGGCCTTTTAGGCGTGTTCTTCGGTTTGCTGCTTAACCCGCTTTTCGCGCAGACCAGCCTCACTTCAGCGTTCAATCCTAAGCTGGTGAGCCTGTACACGGTGATCATGAGCGTCGTGTTTGGCGTCGCAATAGCGTTTTTCTCAACGTACAGCTCTGCAAGGAAGGCCTCGAAGCTACCTACGATTGATGCGCTTAGAGAATACCTTTACGTGGAGGAGGAAAAGGCATACAGGAAGAGGTGGCCTTGGCTGGCCTTCATATTGGGAACATACAAAGTCGTCGTGTTCTCTCTAGGCATAAACATGTCCTCAGTGCTGAGCAACATGATGTTCAGAACTGGCAACTTCATCGTCTCACTGTTGTTAATACCGCTGTTCTTTGTTGATTTCGTGCTGAACTTCATTGGCCCTCTTCTGTTCTTTTGGGGATTCACGAAACTCTTCATCCAAGCCTCGCTCAAGTTTCAGGAACTCGTAACGCGCGTCGCCAAATTCATGGGCGACTTGGGAGCACTCGCCACGAAGAACGTCAGGAGAAACCCTTCACGCTCCGCAAAAGTAGCCTTCCTGATCGCGCTGATCATCGGCTACAGCGTACAGATCACAGGGCAGCTGGCAAGCGAACAGGACTATGCAGTAAGGAACGTCTATTACAACGTTGGAGCTGATGTGTCGGTTTCTGTTTCTAACGCCACTGCTGTGCAGGAGATTCTGGATCTGGTCATGGCCAATGTCTCGGCCTACGTCCAAAACGCGACCACAGAATATTCATTTTATGCATATGGCGCTGTTGCCTCCCAGAACGTGCAGGTCAAGGCTGTTGACCCCTCCTCATGGCCCAAGACCGCATATTATGAGGGCGCATGGTTCAGCGGAAACAGCGCTGCTAAAGCTTTCAACAGCATGGCCACCAACAATCACACGATGATCCTAGATCGCGGAGTCGCTAAGGTTCTCAGGCTCAAAGTCGGCGATAATGTAACGTTCACATTTGGAGGCTTGTCAGAAAGACTGAATGTCGTCGGGTTCTTCGGTTTAGAACCGTCTACGCAACAAATCGGAATAGGCCCTGTGGTTACGTCTCAGTACTGGTCTTACATTCCTGACCAGCTCTACGAGGAAATCGATGACCACGTAACTGCCTACGCAAAAATCCTGTTGAAACTGAAAGCAGGAGCTGACGGAAAGAGCGTAGCTCAGAACATCAGGGCCCTCGACGCG
>CAYGYI010000054.1:0-9404 GCA_964354055.1 uncultured Candidatus Bathyarchaeia archaeon
GACATATACGGAAAAAGCCTGTCTCCCGGGCAAAAGGCTCAAGTCTATCGCCTCAGAAAATGGCAACGCCGCATACGCGTCTCAGACGCCACCGAACGCAACTTGGCCTTCGCACTCTCTGAAATAACAAAGATCGCCAACAACCTGAACTTGCCCAAAAACATCTTGGAAACGGCCTCAGTGATCTACCGCAAAGCCGTCAAAGAGCGCCTCATCCGTGGGAGATCAATACAAGGCGTAACTGCAGCCGCAATATACCTCGGATGCCGACAATGTGGATTGGCCAGAACACTGGAAGAGATAGCTCAAGCCTCAAGCGTAAACAAGAAAGAAGTCGGCCGCAGCTACCGATTCCTCATCAAAGAACTCAACTACTCCATCCCACCGCTCAAGCCAAGTCAGTACATAACCAAGTTCTCAAATCAGCTTACCATGCAGGGAAAGGTTGAGGAAATCGCCCACAAGATCTTGGCGGCTGCAAAGGAACTCAAACTGACCTCCGGTCGTGGGCCCACAGGCATAGCAGCTGCTGCAAGCTACATCGCCTCAGTACTTACAGGCGAGAGAAAAACACAAAGAGAAATAGCTGAAATCGCGCAGGTAACCGAAGTCACCATTAGAAACCGTTACAAAGAACTCGTCGAGCGTCTAAGGTTCGAGATAACAATCTAACCTCTTCCTCATTTCTTGGATCCTCCATGATCCTCTACCTTTACTCTAACTTCTGCAGGTAGCATCCAGACATTCACAGTACGACAAATCTTCAACCACAGACGTGCTGTTTCATGCATTTCTGCTTCTGCAAAACACATTTTAGCTTCCAAAGGCGTAAGCTATAGGGGACCTAAGGTTTGGCTAAGTGTCCGAAGTGTGGGGAGAAAGTGGCTACTCCGGTTAAGACTTGGCCTATTCCTTCTCGAAAAGCATCTGGAAAGAGTCAAGACAAACTTGTGGTAGGGATATTTGACTGCCCAAACTGCAGGGCACGTTTCAGATCAGCTATCAACATTGAAACAAAAGTTGATGATCAAGCAAACGTTAAAAACATGGTTGAAAGAATTAGGGGAATACAGGGAGAGCTGATGCAGACCCTAAGAAACCTGCGTGACAAGATAAAAACGCTGGAAACCGAACGCGCAAACTTGATGATCGAAATCGAGAAACTTCGAGGAATCGCCGAATCGAGAGTCAACGCTCTCGAGAGCGAAGTTGGCACGCTACGAGACGAAGTGAAGTCCCTCAGAGATCTACTTGGCTACAGTGAGGATACAGAAACATAGCAGAGGTCGTCTATACTCCCGCATTGTACAGTTTCGGCCAAGCCTCAAGCCAATCAAGGCTTCAGGTATTTCTTGTAGTATTCCTGTGCCTTTGCCACGGCCTTTTCCGGGTTCTTCAGAATCGGATATTTTCTTTCTGGCGAGATCTTCTCGCATTTGCCGAAGTATTCTGCAACCTTTTTTGCGTCTCCTTCATAGATTGCCATGCTCCCTGCAACCTCGTACAGCTGTGTCACGACTGCTGGTTTCTTTCCGTCCTTTTCAGCCTTCTTTGCCTTTTCAGCAGCATCCTTCATCGTGGTTTCAGTTTTTCTAGGATCCAGTAGCATCGCATGCCTCAAAGCCTCATATGCTTCCCTGTCATCAGCCAGAAACTGCTCAAGCTCCGTCTTAGTTGTGACGGGTTCCAATATCACTGCATGTTCTTTCTTTCTCTTCAGTCTGTTCAGCAAGCCCAAACATAAAGCCTCCTCATCAATCTTTTAAACGCTTAGACCACATATTACGATCGGCAGTTTTAAAGGTTTGTTTCTCCACTACCTAGAATATGCCATATAAGTTCACCTTCGACCTTTCAAGAATTCCACGGTTCTTCTTTACCGAGATTACCAAGGTTAGTTATCAGAAAAACATGCCCAAAAGAATGGGCAAGATAGCTCACAACATCATAAAGAAGTTCAGAATTCAAGAGGCGACTGGACTCAACTTTTCTGACGCAGTAGTCCTACTCCAAGATCTCATCGAGATGCAGTCAAGAAATCTGGTCGAAAGAGACCGATTCATACAATCAAGTAAGCGAGTCTTGTTCCTGCCGCACTGCTCCAGAAAATACATGGATAACCGCTGCAAATCGACCTTCGACCCGAACATCCCTTCCTATATTTGTGCACACTGCTCCCCAGACTGCTTAGTGAACAAAGCAGTTTCTTATGCCGAGAATAAAGGCTATGATGTTTTCATTTTGCCCGGTGGCTCATGTGTTCCCAAGATCCTTAAGGCGAAACACTATGAAGGCGCGGTCGGCGTGGCATGCGGCGAAGAAGTGAGAATCAGTAGCGAACTGCTGGACAGTATGAGCATAGCTGCCCAGGCTGTCCCACTGATTAAGAATGGTTGCGCAAACACGGTCTTCAACCTTGAAAGCCTTTTCCAGACGCTCTCTCAAGAAAGAAAAACGAACACAACGGCCAACTAGAGCTAAGGACAGAAAGGTTTTGTAAGGTCACTTCACGATTTCTCTTTTCTTCCAACGAAGGTGCTTGCCTCGGCACTTCCGACATTTCACTGCGGTCGCAGCATTTCTTGCGCCGCAGTCTCGGCAGATCTTCATATAGAGCCTATGCTTCTGAGCGATGGCCTTCTTTATGGGATCAATGATTGGCATTGCTTTCATTTCCTAATGGCTAAGAGTCAGATAATGCCCTCTCAAATATACTTTTTGCCGATCATCTAGCGAGGACGTGTGCGCCGGCTGGTTCCACGTCAAAGCAGTGTCTTCAGAATCTCAGCTACTTCGTTTGGTTTCTCAGCGGTCTTTACGCCAGCGTTTTTGAAGGCTTCGATCTTGGTTTCTGCTGTTCCTGCCTTGCCTGTGATTATGGCACCCGCGTGACCCATGCGCTTTCCCGGTGGCGCCGAGCGTCCTGCAATGAATGCCACGACTGGCTTCGGATACTTCTGCTTCGAGATGTATTCAGCCGCTAATTCTTCAAGGTTGCCCCCGATCTCGCCGAGTAGCACGCATGCATTAGTCTGCGGATCTTTCTCAAACATTGCTAGCGCATCTATGAAGTTTAGGCCTGTTATCGGGTCCCCTCCTAGACCTAAACACGTTGACTGACCTAAGCCGCTTCTGGTTAGGCTTGCAGCTATCTCGTAGGTCAATGTTCCGCTTCTCGAAACCATGCCCACGTTACCCTTTTTGAAGATATGAGCAGGCATTATGCCGAGCTTGCATTCTTCAGGCGTTATTACGCCGGGTGTGTTCGGACCCACTACTGTGGCCTTGAGCTGTTTTGCTCGTGCCATCACGCCGATCGCGTCCTTTATCGGAATATGTTCAGTGATTATGATGATTGTTCTGATGCCGTTCTCCATCGCGTCAAATGCTGCGTCCGCCGCGAAAGGCGCTGGCACGAAGATTATTGAGGCGTTGGCTTTGTGTTTTTGCTGTGCCTCTTCAACCGTGTCGTAGACCGGCACGCCGTGCAGCATGATTCCGCCCTTGCCGGGCGATGTGCCGGCCACGATTTTCGTTCCGTATTCAAGCATGCGCTCAGTGTGGAAACTCCCCTGAGTTCCGGTAATGCCTTGCACTATGGCCTGTGTCTTTCCGTCGATTATTATTCCACCCATATTCAGTTGCCTCCTTGCTTGACTATTTCAACAACCTTCTGTGCGGCTTCCTCCATGCTGTCGAGCACGGCTATTCCTGCTTCTGTCAGGATCCGCTTTCCTTCCTCTTCGTTTGTGCCCACAAGTCTTATGACAGTGGGTTTTGTGACTCCGACCTTAGCTTTTGCTTCCAGTATACCTCTAGCCACTTCGTCGCAACGGGTTATGCCACCTAGGATGTTTATGAAGAGTGCTTTGACGTTGGGATCGGAGAGCACTATCCGGAGGGCTGTTGCCGTAGTTTCGGAGGCTGCGCCGCCGCCGACATCCAGAAAGTTTGCCGGTTTTCCTCCATAGTATTGTATGGTGTCCAACGTGGCCATTACGAGGCCTGCGCCGTTGCCGATTACGCCTATGTTGCCGTCTAGCTTCACGTAGGCCAGATCGTTCTTCATGGCTTCCAGCTCCTGTGGCGTCAGGTCGCTTTCGCCTTCCAGAAGCCTCTTCTTATACTCCTGATGACGGAACAAGGCATTATCGTCAATTACTATGCGGGCATCTGCAGCAGCAAACTTGCCCTCAACCGTCTCAACAATCGGGTTCATCTCGATAAGCTCAGCGTCATAATTCATGCCTATGCGGTACAGTTTCTCAAGGATTCTTCCAAGCTCCAGAATTTGGTTGCCTATGTAGCCTATTTTTCTTGCGATTTCACGCGTGTGAAAGGCACAGAGGCCCAGTTGGGGGTCTATCAGAAGTTTTATGACCTTTTCAGGGGTTTTCTTGGCTATTTCCTCTATTTCCATTCCGCCGACTGCTGATGCGACTGCAACGTAGCTCTGGTTGAATCTGTCTGTGGTGATGCCGAAATAGAGTTCTCGTTTTATCTGGATCTTTTCTTCAATCCATATGCTTTTGACTGGGATGCCTTTGATTTGCATGGTCAGCAGCTTCTCTGTAGCCTTCTTGGCCTCGTCGACCGAGTCTGCGAAGAGGATTCCGCCTGCTTTGCCTCTTCCCGCGACGAGAACCTGTGCCTTGACAACCAGTGGCGGCTTTAGCTTGCTAGCAACTTCATAGGCTTGGCTGACGCTTGTCGCCAATCCGCCCTGAGGCGTCGGTATCCCGTACTTCGCCAGTATGGTTTTTGCCTCGTATTCGAAGAGTTTCAACGCTTCTTCCCCTCACTTTATGGTTTCTATCGTGACGTATGACCGCGTGTCCTGTATGCCGTCAACAGCATAAAGCTTTTTCAAAACTTCGTCGAGCTTTTCTCTTTCAACCAGTAGGAGGGCGTCGAAGTCGCCTGCTATTCTGAAGGCTCTTTGGATGGCAAGCTCTTTGATTTTGTCGTAGACAGGGATTCTTTTGAGGGGTGACACACGTATGAGTATGAATGCGGGAGCTGAGGACATTCCAAGCATTGTCAATCCTCTTTCGGTGACATCTATGAACCCTCTGCCTGTGCGTATGTAATCCAAGTCTCTCAGCTTTCGCAGGTGCACGTTCAATGCCTGCCTGCTTATTCCCAACTGCGTTGCCAACTCGTCCTGTTTCACGCGCAACGTGATGGCGGTTGAAGACTTCCCTTTCTCGTAGAGTAACCTCAAAAGCTGTAGCGAACGCTTGGTAAGTGTCTCCACAATCTTTCCTCGCATAATGTTTTGTGAAGGATAGACTTTACAATAGTATCGGTTATTTAAAACTTGGGAAACCTAACTAGCGTATGGAATGGGTGACATCGTGCCACGTAGCTTTATTGGATCGTAGCCAAGACCGTAATGTATTTATTTCTCGGAAAAAGAGGGTTATGAAGCCGTAAAAATTGAAGGAATAGGAGCAAGGCGGTTCAAGATGTCTGAAAACAATGCAGTGTTAATAGGGAAGAAGCCAGTGATGAACTATGTGCTGGCGTGCATAACCCTCTTTCACGGTGGAGCAAAGGAAGTAAGCATCAAGGCGCGGGGGAGATCAATAGGTCGAGCAGTTGACGTGGCCGAGGTCGTCAGACGCAGATTCCTGCCAGACGCGAAGGTCAAGAGGATCGGTATCGGCACAGACCAGCTTGCAGCCAGAGAAGAGGGTGGCCAGCCAACCAACGTAAGCACTGTGGAAATCACACTCGAACGCTAGACGCGCATGTCTACACTCACGCTCAAAGTTCCGCTGCCCCTCCTTTGCTTGTAAAAAAGGGGCGAATTGCCAAGTGAAAACAGCACTGTGTAGCTTCTGCTTAAAGAGTGGCATACTATGCCAAAAATGTTCAGCTAGGATAAAGTCTGGCGAAATCAGCGAGCAGGATTTGAAGATTGCGCGTTTACTGCTTTCGATGGAAGAGAAGTATCCTTCGCTTCAGAATGTTTTTTTTCACAAGGCAGTTGAGGTAGACAAGACGCTGGCTATCATCGTTGGTGCGGGCGATGTGCCTCGTCTTCTAGGTTACGGTGGGAAAATTGTCAAGACGCTGAGCGAGGAGACGGGCAGGAGTGTTCGCGTTTTGGAGAATGGTGTAGCTGACCGCAAGTTCTTGGAAGACTTGTTTGCGCCTTTGAGCATTTTGACGATTAACACGATCTGGTTACCTGATGGAACGACTGAGACGCGGGCTATTTTGAGGAAGAGGCGTGGAATGGGCCCTCCTTTTGATGTAAAGGCTTTAAAGGAGATCGCCAGTAAGGTTCGCAACATTACGTTGCGCGTGGAATTCGCGGACTAGTCGTGGCGGTGAGCATGTGAGTTTGGATTCAATTGGTGATTGGCGCAGGACACACTATTCTGTTGACGTTAAGCCCGAGATGGATGGGCAAGAGGTCACGCTCCTTGGCTGGGTTCAGGAGATTCGTGATCTGGGCGCGTTGCGGTTCTTGATTCTTCAGGACAGGGAGGGCACGATACAGGTCACGGTTCTGCGGAAGAAAGTGGAGGCCGAACTGCTTTCGAAGGCTGACGCGTTGCAGAAGCGCTTCAGCATCGGCGTGAAAGGCGTGGTGAAGAAGACAAACATGACGCCGAGAGGCGTCGAAGTGCTTCCGAAGGAGATCAAAGTTTTCAGCACAGCCATTCCAGAATTGCCTATCGACATCACAGGAAAGACGCCTGCGAACTTGGAGGTGCGGCTGGACGCGCGTGCACTGGACCTGTGCAGCGAGGAGAGCCTGTCTGTCTTCAAGATTCAGCATGCGGCTGTGAATGCGATTCGCGATTTTCTGTTTGAAAAGGGCTTTTTGGAAGTGCATACGCCGCGAATGATTGCTTCGGCCACCGAGGGCGGTGCGGAGCTTTTCGCGGTCAACTACTTCGACAGGAAGGCGTTTCTTGCGCAGAGTCCGCAGCTGTACAAGGAGCAGCTTGTGATGAGCCTTGAAAAAGTGTTCGAAATTGGACCTTTCTTCAGGGCTGAAGAGTCGCACACTCGTCGGCATTTGAGCGAGTTTGTTTCGATTGACATTGAGCAGGCTTTTGCCGACGCTGGAGATGTGATGCAACTGCTTGAGCAGCTTATTCAGCACGTATGCAAAACCGTTAACGAGAAGTGCCAGAGGGAACTGACTGTGTTGAAGTACAACGTGAAGGTGCCTGAAGTTCCCTTCAAACGTCTGTCGTATGATCAGATACTTGATGATTTGAAGAAAGAGAACATCGCGGTTCCTTGGGGAGAAGACATTCCAATGCCTGCATTCAGAACGCTGGGAAAGATTCATCCCTACTTCTATTACATCACTGACTGGCCTACGCGCGCGAAGGCGTTCTACATTAAGCCACGAGATGACAATCCAGAGATCAGCGAAGGGTTTGATTTGATGTGGCGGTTTATGGAACTGGTCTCAGGCGGAACGCGGATTGCTTCAAAGGAGCTTTTGATGAAGCGGCTTGAGGAGAAGGGTTTGAAGCCAGAGTCTTTCAAGTATCACCTGCAAGCATTCGATTATGGCATGCCACCACATGCTGGTTGGGCGATAGGTTTGGAGAGGCTGACTATGATGCTGACAGGCAGAAAAAACATACGCGAAGTCACGCTGTACCCCCGAGACAAGTTCAGACTCACACCCTAGAAGACTGAAAAATTCTACTCTACACCTCTACCTGCGACGAGGCGTTCAAACGCGTAATAAGAATAAACGAATACCACACATGGATACTTAGAAACTGGGAAAAAGGAGAACGAGAACGACCGCAATACTTGAGAACAATCGAAAGCCCTTACAATGGACAGAGACTGCAAAGCCAAGCACACGCCAAGTTTCTGAAGACGTTCTTCGGAACTAGAGTTAGGCTGGTGAATTCTGATGGAAAGAACAAGATAGAGATACAGACCTACAACACAAGCTCCAAAGTCACAGTCAAAGACCTGCTCGCAGAAATTAGAAAACACAAAACAGCCAAATAGTGTGCAGAACGAGTGGTTGCTTCAAACAACCACATTTTTCTCACAAAAAAAAGGAAGTGCAGATATCTCCCGAAGACCCAAAACTTAGTTGGCTTTACGCCAATTTTGATATACCAATTGCCATAAAGCAGCTTTTGCAGATAAGCTTTGCCCTTCAAGACAAGACAGCTTCAGAAAAAATATGCAGTTGCTACATCAAAAGCGGGAAAGGGGAGCCAGCCGACCTAAATGGGTGCGCACGCGCGCGCATTTGTTATAGCGAATAAGCGGTTTTTGGTTTCTTGGCTTCTTTTTTGGCTTTTCTTTTTTCATCTTTTTCTTTCTTGGTTAGTTTTTTTAGATTGCATCCTTGGCATTACCTATTTTCTCCACCTAGCATTATTGCTTTATTGGATTAATAATCTTTCGTAAATAACAGCTAAAGGAGAGTATTTTTTGTAATTTATGTGTACCATTAGGTCACTCTTGTTTCAGCAAACCTTCTATTGCTATCCATCGCGCGCGCG
This sequence comes from uncultured Candidatus Bathyarchaeia archaeon, assembly GCA_964354055.1. GTDB lineage: Archaea > Thermoproteota > Bathyarchaeia > Bathyarchaeales > Bathycorpusculaceae > DATKKK01. The sequence continues at coordinate 8,508 of CAYGYI010000054.1, forward strand.
CTGTTTTGGTAAATATTACGACCAATGAGAAGAACGACCAATTAGAAGAATTGCAAAGATTCCTATTGTATGTAATAGGTATGCTATAACAGCGAATTTTCTTGTTGACATACTTTTCAGAGACGCCATCAATACAACACCAATTTCGGTGGGGAGAGGAGAAGCAATAAGAAAACTTGCGAAGGCTATCAACATATATCTTTGAAGGGTGCTGGAGATTTTTATCGAGATACGTTGAAAGAATTTTTCTTTTGCGAACCTTTCTATCTCATCGGTAAAACTATGCCTTATAAAAAGGAAAATGACCAGGTCGCTCAATAAAGCCCCGAGACCTGCAACCAGCCCAGCAAAAAGTATGTTTTGGTCTCCTGAAAGTATTAGTAATACCACGGTTGCAAGTGGTGCAGTGAATCCATAAGCATATAAAATTCCTGCTAGAAACGTTCCAAAATATCCCAATAAAATTAAAGTATTGTGGATGGGGGCTAAGGACCTGTAGCTAAATAACAAGTATGCTACAATAAGACTCAAAATAAATAATGATAATTTAGGATATTTGATTTGAATCACCAGCAAACTTGACCTCTATGTGCATAGTTAAGAATTTAGACTCTTGCCCAATTAGGGCATTACGTTTTCCCGAAAGGTTGATAGTCTTGTCGTAACCCCGATATTTTAGACCGATATGTGAACCTATCCCGGGGCTATCATGAACTTTCTCTTTTGCGCGCGCGTCGTGGTGTGCACAATGAGGTTCTCCCGTCTAGTTTCTGTAGGTTCAGTAGCTCCCTGCTCACCTCGTTTTGGTTGGTTGGGGTAAAGTTTTATCCCAAACCCAAAAATAAAACTTCCCTGAATTTCGGATTCATAAATCCTTTATGATTTTGCAGTTATCTT
>CAYGYI010000055.1:0-9389 GCA_964354055.1 uncultured Candidatus Bathyarchaeia archaeon
TTTGTAGTCACAGTCAAAGAAATGATGCCAGTCGGACATGAGGAAGTCTTCGACGCCACCGTGCCAGGCATAAACGCTTTTGATGCAAACGGTTTCCACGTGCACAACTGCGGCGAGCAACCGTTGCTTCCCTATGAGGCCTGTAATCTTGGTTCGGTTAACCTTTCGAGGATGGTTGAGGCTGGAAAGATTGACTGGGATAAAATGAGGTCAACGGTGCGGAACGCTGTTCACTTTTTGGATAATGTGGTGAGCGCGAATCGCTATCCGTTGAAAGAGACGGGGGAGATAACGCTGGCTAACCGGAAGATCGGGTTAGGCGTGATGGGTTTTGCGGACATGCTCATAAAACTGGGGGTGCCCTACGATTCGGAAGAGGCTTTGGCGCTTGCTGAACAGGTCATGAAGTTCATACAGGAAGAGGGCCACAGAAAATGCGTCGAAATTGCTGAAAGGCGCAACTCTTTCCCGAACTTTGAGAAGAGCATTTGGAAGGGCAAGTACAATGCCTTCAGGAACGCCACCGTCACAACGATAGCGCCTACGGGCACAATCAGCATCATCGCAGGCTGCTCCTCAGGCATCGAGCCGCTTTTCGCGATCGCGTTCATCAGAAACGTCATGGGCGGCACAAGGCTTTTCGAGACGAATCCGCTTTTCGAGGCCATGGCCAAGGAGCGCGGCTTCTACAGTGCCGGGCTTCTGGAGAAGATTGCCAAGACGGGCTCGGCTAAGCATATAGCTGGCGTTCCGGAGGGTGTTAAGAGGCTTTTCGTTACTGCGCTGGACATTGCGCCTGAGTGGCATGTGCGGATGCAGGCGGCCTTCCAAAAGTACACCGATAACGCGGTCTCGAAAACGGTGAACCTGCCTTTCGAGGCCACGGTGGAAGATGTTCGCAGAGTCTATGAGTTGGCTTTGAAGCTCAAGTGCAAAGGCGTCACCGTTTTCAGATACGGTAGCAAACCCGAACAGGTCCTGTACATCGGCGAAATCAAAGGCAAAGAAGGCAAATTTGTCTCCGCCGAATCAGAATATGCAGGCGGCTGCCCCACGCAAAACTGCCCATTCCCAAGCTAGCCAGCCACATGCTAAATGAGAGAGGAAAAAAGAGCCACTAGACCTTTGCTGCGCTGAGCTTGTAGGTTGTTTTGACACCTGCGTTGTCGAATATCTTGCCTACTGGACAGCTTTTGATGGTCAGCTTGTGGATTCTCTGTATTCGGTCTTGTGGCGCGTCTGCTTTGATGGTGATGTCGAAGTTGACTTCGGTTATTGTGCCTGCCTCTTCGGATTTGACTCCTACTGTCTTGACGTCTAAGTCTTTCACTGTCAAACGCATCTTCTGTGCTGTCAAAGCGAAAATCGTGGCATAGCAGCCGGCGTAGCTCATGAGCGCAAGCTCCAGCGCGGAAGTGCCCATGTCTGTTCCAGTGTCACGCGGCAAGTCCAAACAAATGGCATGCGACCTGCCGTCGTCAACGTTGATTCTGAAGCCTTTGACAAGTTTCGCGTTTCCATACAGCTTTGCCAAGCATTTCAACTCCAACCTCTAAAAGGGGAAAAGGAGAGGTTAGGGAAGCTTCTTCTTGCATAGAAACCAGTCAGTGCATTCGTAACCTTCGCTTAGTCGCTTTTCGGCAGCATCCTGCGTCAGAGGCGCAGTCACGATCACGGATTCGCCAGGTTGCCAGTTTGCGGGCAGTGCCACCTTGTTTTTATCAGCGGTCTGCAGTGCGTCGATGAGTCTGATTATTTCCTGCATGTTTCTGCCTACGTTCAGCGGGTAGTAGATCATGGCTCTGAGCGTCATCTCGGGGTCTATGACGAATACGCAACGCACGGTGGTTGTGGTGCTTGCGGCTGGGTGGATCATGCCGAACAGGTTTGCGACCTTCATGTCTAGGTCAGCGATGACCGGAAACGGGATTTGGACGCCTAGTTTCTCTCTTATGGTTCTGACCCAAGCAATGTGCGAGTAAACACTGTCTATGCTCAGGCCTATGAGTTGCACGTTTCGCTTGGCCAGCTCGTCGTTGATCTTTGCGAATGCCGCGAATTCCGTAGTGCATACGGGTGTGAAGTCTGCAGGATGCGAGAACAAGACTACCCATTTCCCCTTAAGATCTGAAAGCTTGATCTTGCCGTGGGTGGTCGTGGCCTCGAAGTCTGGTGCCGGCTCATTCAGTCTCAAAAGCGGCCTTTGACATTCAACTTTCTCTGTCATATTCAACACCATTCTTACTGTTTCCATTACAAAAAACTTTTATTTCAGCACCATCTTATATTCTTTTCGTACATAAAAGTAAGGAAAACGGACAGAAAAGTACTGAAAGCGGAATGGTTTGGATGTCACAGCTGGACGAAAAGGATATGGAGATAATCGATATGCTGGAGGAGGATAGTCGTCGGTCTTTCAAAGATATGGCCAAAAAGCTCAAAGTCAGTGAAACCACCGTGCGAAAAAGAGTAATTGCCCTTCAGCGGGGAGGCGTAATCAAAAGGTTTACGATTAAGGTGGACAATGCCCGTCTGGGCTTAAACACGGTGGCAATTGTGGGTGTGGATGTTGACCCGACTAGGATGCTTGATGTTGCTGAAAAACTGTGCGGCCTAAAGGATGCAAGATGTGTGGCCACATCGAGCGGAGATCACATGATAATGCTTGAAATCTGGACACGCAACGGTCGCGAGTTGACAAAACTAATATCCGAAAAAATCGAGACTATTGAGGGCGTCAAAAGGATCTGTCCTGCGTTGATTTTAGAGAAACTGAAAGACTAGAACGAAGCATGGAGGATGAACAGAAAATGAGTTTGATTCCTGATGAGCATCGGGAACATGTCAAAGGTCAGCTTGCAGAAGGCCTCGTTAACCCCGTGAGAATCGTCATGTTTACTCAGCAGATGGAATGCCAATTCTGCGCTGACACGAAACAGCTGATCACTGAGCTAGCTGCATTGAATGACAAAATCAGGGCAGAAGTTCACGACTTCATTGCAGACATCGAACTGGCTAAACAGTACGGCGTTGACAAGGTGCCAGCCATCGTTCTGCTCGGCGAGAAGGACTATGGTATCAGGTACTATGGTTTTCCTTTCGGATACGAGTTTCAGACGCTCCTTGAAGGCTTGATGGCGGCGTCAAAGGGAACGACCGACCTATCGAGCGAGACCAAAGCCAAGCTCAAAGCAATCAAAACCCCGGTTCACATTCAAGTGTTCGTCACACTTACGTGCCCACATTGCCCTCCGGCTGCAAACATGGCATACAAGTTTGCGATAGAGAACGACCTGATCAAAGCCGAGGTCATCGACGCAAGCGAGTTCCCGCAACTGGCCATAAAATACGGAGTAATGGGCACGCCCAAGATCGTGGTGAACGAAAAGATCGAGTTCGTAGGCGCGGTGCCTGAAAACATGTTTCTCGAGCACGTGCTGCTTGCCGCACGCTAGCCATTCAGTAGGAGAGTATGAGGTTAAGGAGAATATTTGGCGATGCTTTGGGCGTGCTGATTCCGCCTGAGGGTGCTGCGGCGTCGATGATACTGAGCGATATAACTGTGGTCGGAAACTCGATGCTGCTAAGGCGCTTCAAGCCTTGAGCGAGCCTCCAGCTACGGGTAGGTTTTGGCGTAGTGAGCCATACATGTGACTACGTCGAGCATGTTGATGACACCGTAAGGCCATGCCACATCGGCCTGAGGAACCCAGTTGAGATCGCCTTCTCTACTGTCGTAGGCTGAAGACAGCATCGTGAGATCAAGGATGTTGACGACGCCGTCATAATTCACGTCACCCGTTAGACATAATTTGAGAGGTCTCATGAATGGATAGTGGTCGACATTGCCTGCGTCAATCGTGTAATGTGTATCGCCTATGCCGTCGTGGTTGTCGTCCGTGCCGTTATAGTCGCTCCAGTAGTTGCCGCCTGACGGGTAGTTGCTGTCCCATGTTGCGGTGGAGCTGTTGGGGATGACGTTTCTTATGTTGTCTACGAAGTTGTTGTGGTATAAAGTGATGTTGTGCGAAGAGATTAGCTGAAGGCCTGAGCCTTGGTTGTTTGCAATCACGTTATCAACCATTGTGAAGTTTGTGGAGCTAGATATGCGCATGCCAGACGGCCAGTTGTCAGTCACTAGATTGCTTTTGATCGTGAAATCGAAAGAGCCATACAAATAGACTCCCATTCCAATGTTGTGGGAAATCCTGTTTCTTTCGATCAGAGTGTTGTTGCAGAAGCCATGCATGTATATGCCGTAAGAGTTATTGGTCAGCTGATTTTCTCGTATCACGCAGTTGCCGCATTGACTCATTAGTATTCCAGAAAAGGAGTTGCTGATTTTGACTCTTTTTATTGTGACGCCGTTGACTCGGTTGAGTTTGAAGCCTCCAGTGACGTTGATGTCGAAGGCGCCTTTGCCCACGAGCTTATGCCACGCTCCATCAATTGTGATTCCGCTACGTTCGATGAATACGGATTGGTTGATGATGTCTGCTGTGAAAGTGTAGACTTCGCCTTGGCGTTGGATGGGCGCGGTGCCGGGTTCAACGTTTCCGTCGGCTTTGATGTGGATCTCTGTTTGCTCGCTGTTTGCAGGATGAATCTGCAGAGCGAGTGGCGTCATGCACAGGAGGAACAGCAGGACAAGCTTGATGCATGAAGAGTTGCAGAACATTGTCTTCTCTACGGTGTATTGGGTTTCTGTTCCCATTAACGTTTCTGGAACACTCTTCCATGGCGAGATGAAAAAGGCGCGTGGCACGGGTATTCTTAAATAGGGTTTTCCCCGTAGGCTTCGTTTATGCATGAGTGGGCTTTGGCTGAGGCTGTTCTTGCGGCGGCATCTGAGGCCGCGGAGAAGAAAGGCCTGAAACGAGTTTCAGAGGTGAGACTGAAGGTCGGCGAACTGCAGGGCATCGACACGGAAATATTGGAATTCGCCCTACAGCAACTCAAAAAAGAGAAGTTCAAAAACACAAAGTTCAGCATAGAAATGGTCAAAGCAAAACTCAAGTGCCGAGCGTGCAGCCATGCGTGGATTTTTAACAGAGAGAATGTGGACAAGGACACGGCTGAAATGATTCACTTCGTGCCTGAGGTGGCTCACGCCTACGTCAAGTGCCCGAAGTGCGGCAGCCCAGACTTCGAAGTGACTGAGGGCCGTGGCGTGTGGCTTGATAGCATCAAAGGAGAGCGCTAGCACGAATGATTGATCCACGGCTCAGCATAGTGAACGAACGACTCAAGAACATTCGCAACGTGATCGCAGTTTCAAGCGGTAAAGGCGGGGTAGGCAAAAGCCTCATCGCGTCAACGCTCGCGCTCACGTTGGCCAAAAAAGGGTTCAAAGTGGGTCTTTTCGACTTAGACTTCACAAGCCCATCTACTCACATTATTCTTGGCGTTGAGAACGTTAGGCCGAAGGAGGACAAGGGCATAATTCCGCCGAAAGTTTGCGGCTTGGAGTACATGTCAATAATCTACTATTCAGGCAGTCATGCCACGCCGTTGCGTGGCGAGGACACTTCAAACGTGCTCATTGAACTGCTGTCGATAACGCGGTGGGGGAAGCTGGATTTTCTGGTGCTGGACATGCCTCCAGGGATAGGCGACGCCACGCTTGACTTGCTCAGGCTTATCAGGAACATCAGATTCATCATAGTGACCACGCCTTCAGTGCTGGCCTTCGAAACCGTCAAGAAACTCGCAAACCTCCTGAAGGGACTGAAAACACCAGTGATAGGCGTCGTAGAAAACATGAAAACAAACCAGTCAAAAACCATACAACAGCAAACACGAAAACTAGGTCTGAACTCCCTCCAAGATATTCCTTATGACCATAACGTGGAAAATATGATAGGCAATCCAAACAAGCTTTTGAACACCATGTTTGCAGCGAAAGTAATGGAAATAGCATCGGGAATCTAACACTCTGACACGCGTTCTCTGTTTTGCACGGATTGTGTTGGCACACGCTCACGCCAATGAAAGTCTGCTCAGCTTAGTGGACACAAATAAGAGTTGACATCAGACCATTTTGTCCCTAGTGGCTTGCGCAGAGAACCACGTCAGGTAATTGTAGCGGCTCCATCGCCGTATGTGGCGTTGTCCGATCATACGTAGAGTCGCCACGCTTCTTGCCAGAGTAGCCGGTGAATCCAACCACGCCAAAAATGTCCGCATCGAAATCTCCCTTGCCTGCATTTGATAGGGCATATTCATAACGCAAAACGGGAGATAGGTTTCGCATTGACTGAAAATCAGCGCAATAGCGTGGAAAAATGGGGAGAGATCGTTGTCCGTGTGCTGTTTTCCTGTGAAAGATTTCGAGACGTGTTAATATGCTCAGTTGCCGTTGAATCTATGAACAGAGTTAAAAATCGCCTTTCCCGCGCGTTAGTGTGCGTGGTTTGCTGGAAAGGTTTATTTTGCGGCTTGATGCTATGAATCAAAGCTGTTGGCGGACAACCCTGTCCGTTGGGATGATGCCGAAAGGCTGAACCGTAAACCAATGAGATGTGAACATAAATGGCCTACAAGTACATTGCTGAAGCATGGGCAAAACCCAAAAAGTCCTTTGTAGACGCCTTGATGCGCCAGAGACTCATAGAGTGGCGCCAGCAACCAGTCATAGCCCGAGTAGAGAGACCAACACGACTGGACAAGGCAAGAAGACTAGGCTACAAAGCAAAACAAGGCTTCGTAATCGTTCGCGTCCGCGTCAGACGAGGCGGAATGCGGAAAGTGCGACCTAAATCTGGAAGAAGACCCAAACGCATGGGCGTCAAAAAGTTCAAGCCAGCCAAAAGCATCAGGCTCATAGGTGAAGAGAGAGCCGCCCGAAAATTCCCCAATCTCGAAGTTCTAAACTCATACTGGGTCGGCGAAGATGGTCGCTCAAAATGGTTCGAAGTCATAATGGTTGATCCTAACCACCCGGTGATAAGGGCAGACGAAGCCATCAACTGGATATGCAACAAACAGAACTATAGAAGAGTCTTCAGAAGCCTCACAGGCGCAGGAAAAAGAGTCAGAGGCTTAAGAGGAAAAGGAACAGGATCAGAAAAAGTCCGACCGAGCCGAAAAGCCGTACAAAGGAGAAGAACAAAAGCCCATGAAAACAGTTAATGCAAACGTATCCAAACAAACAGGTAAACAACGGCGTGGAAGAGGCTTCAGCCGAAACGAACTGAAAGAAGCAAGCACAAACATCAAAGAGGCCCTCAAACTCCATGTTCCCGTAGACTCCAGGCGCAAGTCCGCACACGAAGACAACGTAAAGGCCCTCAAGGCTTTTCTGCAAGCCAACAAACCGGCTCGCAAACCCAAGGCAAAACCTAAAAGTTAAGCCTACCGTAACTAGAGAATCGTGACACTGTTTTGTCTTCAAAGGTTCCCCTAGCCTACATTGACTTGAGAGTCTTCGCCCACGCCACTGAAGACCCAGAAAGAGTCCTTAGCGCAGTACGCAGCATAATACCGCTTGAGCTGACTGAGACGGTGGTTTTCAAGAAAAGCAGCCTCACAGGTCACCATGGAAACCCGATAATGATTCTCGAAACAAGAATAAAGGAAAAAGAGATCACTCAGCCTGTCTTTGAAAAGCTGTCCGCTGGCTTGGGAATTTTGGACAAGGACCTCCTCTCCAACGAGATAGACCAGCACCTTGAGAGTGGGAACCTCTACCTCAGACTTGACAAGCAATCAGCTTACCTCAACGAGTTGAAACTAGGCACAACCGATCCAATCCACCTGCGAATCCACTTCAAGAAACACAGGCGAGATGAAGTATTAGAGATCTGTAGAAGATTCGGGTTGCTTCCATGAAGAAAGCTTACGCTGATCTTCACCTGTGCCCAGACCACAAAAACCCCGAACAAACACTACGCCTAACACAGAGAGCAGCAAAACTCGGATACCGCCTGATCGCCCTGACACTCCCACCAACCACAACCGAAAAAGAAATACAACAACTTCGCACAACCTGCGAAAACGCCAAGATCGATATGGCAACCCGCATAGACCTGAAACCCAGAAGCCCAGGCGAACTCTTAGACAGCCTCAGAAAACTGCGCCGAAGATTTGAGATAATCGCAGTGGCCTGCGAGTCAAAAAACGTGGCCAGACAGGCTGCAAAAGACCGCCGCGTAGACCTCCTAGGCTTCGCGTCGCTCGATTTTCGCGGAAGATTCTTTGACTCAGCCGAGGCGGAGCTCGCCGCGAACGGTCTCGCTGCGCTTGAGATAGACATGAGGCCGTTGCTCGCGCTGGAAGGGCCAGCGAGAATCCGACTGCTGTCAAGCCTCCGCAGGGAAGCAGCAACCGCAATAGCACACCATATCCCAATCGTGATTTCAAGCAATGCCCAAAACGAGTTGCTGATGCGCAAACCATCCGAGCTAGCCGCGCTCGCCTCACTCTTCGATCTGAACAAGAACACCGCCACTGACGCGCTCTCAAAAAACCCAACCGCCATCGTAAAGAGAAATAGAGAAAAACTCGACTCAAAATTCGTCGTGCCAGGCATACGTGTAGTCAGGAGAGGTAAAGACTGCTGAAACGAGTCAAACGCCGCTACCTTGCCCTGCAAATAGACTCAGAAGCCTCCTTCACTCCACAGGAACTGCTTGACACCATATGGAATGCAATCACCAAGCTCTATGGAGAATATGGAGCAAGCCGAACAGGCCTGACATTAATCAGCTACAACGATGAGAAACACCTTGCCGTGATACGCGTAGTGCTTGAGGCAACAGGCATGGTTCAAACCACATTAGCGGCGATAACCCGGATCGGGAACAAACCGGCAGCAGCACACAGCCTGATGATCTCAGGCACGTTGAAGGCTCTGCACAAAAAGACAGCTCACATACAAACGTGACGGCTGTTCGCTACGGCTAACTCGTTGCCCAAGGCAAGCAAAGGCTTAATTCGTTTCGTGAGATCAGTATTCCATAGGAAAGTGGCGTTTCCATGCGGCGTAGCCGTTTGAAGGAGCTGTCTGACTTTCTTTTCACGGTTTTGAAGTGGCCGCTCTTGGTGGCCTTGTTCGGCTTCAACGCCTTTGCAGTAATACCCTTTGCAGTACTGAGCATCGCAAAATTCGGAGCCATCGGATTCATCCTTCTGATCGCCGCAGAATCACCCATATTCATCCTCGCAATCCGAGAAGCATGGAGAAAGTGGAACCTCAAACCAGCCGTCGACAGATGGGAAACCTCCCAAGAAATATGGAACGAAGCCCTAAACGACTATGTCAAAATGCTAGACAGCAAATCAGAAAACAACCAGTCGACCGGTAACTAGCAACAAAATGAAAACAGACAAAGGCTTTATGTGCATGCAAACCGTCCACTTTTATTCGGGATGATGTAGCCGTCCCAGTC
>CAYGYI010000056.1:0-9272 GCA_964354055.1 uncultured Candidatus Bathyarchaeia archaeon
GGATCCCCAAGACCTTTTGATACATTCTCGGGTTTGACTTGTCACATTTTGCCTTGTAGCCAGTCATGATCAGATCCAGATGCTCCTCTATTGGCTTTATGGCCTTCTCGAATTTGAAACAAGCTATGGTTGTGACGATGGCCACTTTGAAGCCACTCTTCTTCGCACATGCAACCGCAGACCCTGCATCTGCGTACAGCTCATAAGGTCTACTCTCAAACAGTCTAGCTAACGCATCTAATGTCTTGTCATCAATCTTCGTTTTAAGTCTCCATAGGATTCTCGACAAGTATGATCGCCAACTACTGTAACCGTATTTCGGGTAGTCAACCATCGAAACGAAGCCTGACGATGCCCTGAACTGCTGTGGCGAAACCTCATAGCCGCGTTGGAGAAGAAATCCCGATACTTCTTCGTCGGTTAGGCTTTCTTTGATGTAAGCTAGTGTTCCATGCAGGTCGAATAAGACCGCCTTGATCTCCATCAAAACAATCGCCTCGGTGCAGGTTATGCTTATTACGTCAGGCAAATTGTATTAAACATCTATGCTCAGAAGTTCCAGAAAGAGTAACTGCAGAAAATCCAGAACAAGGAATGAGAGCACTATGTCAGAAGCTTTGGCGCTAAGGATGTTTCCATTAACCTCTGAAAGATGGGCTGATTTTGAGAAACTGTTTGGCAAACGTGGCGCGTGTGGTGGTTGTTGGTGCATGTCGTGGAGGCTCAGTCGCTCGGAGTTCGCTAAGCAGAAAGGTGAACAGAACAGGAAAGCCATGAAACACATAGTGGACGCAGGCGAGATTCCGGGGATAATTGCCTACGCAGATAACGAGCCGGTTGGGTGGTGTTCGGTTGCGCCGAGGAAAGTTTTTTCAGCACTAGAACGATCCCGAATCCTCAAGCCAGTCGATGATGAACCAGTATGGTCCGTCGTGTGCTTCTACGTGGCCAAGCAGTTCAGGCACAAGGGAGTAAGCATAGAGCTGCTAAAAGCCGCTGTGGAATACGTGAAACGGCATGGAGGAACGATCGCCGAAGGCTATCCAACCGACACGGGAAAGCAGCAGCCTGACGTGTTCGTTTACACGGGCTTAGTCTCTGCTTTCCGCCAAGCAGGCTTTCGAGATGTTGCTCGCCGCTCAAGAACCAGACCAATCATGAGATACGTAATCGAGGGGAATTCGAATCGCAGATGACAATTCTGCCACACACCGTGCACCCTCATTGGCTCAGTTTCTGATAGAAAAGCCTTTAAACCGAATGCGAAGAAGTGCACATTTTGTGCATTTTAACAGCAAATCGGAAGCTGTGTTCGAATGAGTATTGAGAAAGATTTGATTAATTCGATATTAAAACTAACGGTCGAGAGACCCGTTTCATTTGAACTAATCAACAAAGACGCAAACCTACCGTCAATAGTTGTTACCGAATTGCTGCAGAAATTGCAAAGAGAAGGATTAGTTTATGTCCAGAAGCCGCTTGTCAAAGCGAACACCATACAGCGGCTTGAATTGGCCGTACATGCTCTGAAACTGGGCGCAGACATGGAACACATAAGTGGTTTTCTTAGCTGGAAGGAATTTGAAGATATGGTTGCTGCTGTCTTAGAAAGGAACGAATATGCCACCCTAAGAAACTTGAGGTTCAAACATGGAGAACGGCGATGGGAAGTTGATGTGATTGGATGCAAGAAACCATTAATAATCTGCATCGACTGCAAACACTGGCGCCACAGGTTGTCACCTTCAAATCTTGAGAGAATTGTGTCAGAACAGATCGAAAGAACTTCAGCCCTAGCGAAGTGTTTACCCGCCTCCATTCGCAGGATAACGAACGCCTCATGGAGCAAAGTGGCACTAGTTCCAGCAGTTGTGACGCTTATTCCAAGCGATCTAAAGCTCTACAAGAATGTTCCTGTTGTGCCAGTGTTCCAACTGCAGGATTTTCTTAGAGAACTTCCAGCGTACGCCAATTCCCTTTATTCTTGTGATGGTTCAACTTACAAGTTCGACGGTGGAGCCTAGTGCTTGTCCTGGGACGCCTTTTCTGAACCTCGCTCTGACTAGACCATTCTTGCCATGAATGGTCACAATTCGCCCTATATGCGCGTTGTTTTGCTCTTTCCAGATCACTTTCCTTCCAATCAGTTTGCTTGCCTCGCTGACTGAACTCGTATGCGCAAACTGCAGAATACACTCCTTTGGCGACTGGCTTTTAGGGCCTATGCGATAGTTGACGATTATTGCACGTGTTGACTGTGCCATGTGCTTCAGCCTCTGGGGTGCTTCACAACAATGCTTTGAGCAGTTTAAATCTGTTGTGTTCTACTTAGAGCAGGCATAATGCGCACGGAAAAACTTCCCTTACTTAGGTTCAACTAAGATCCGAGGTCTAGACAGATTCTTAAGCACCCTGTTGCGTTGTTTCAACCTATGCTGTATTTTGGAGAATAGGTTTTCTGGAGAATCTCAAGACAGGGTAAAGGCTTACAAGAAATATGGTTCCAACAGAGGCTAATAGCCATGCTGCAACCTCCAAAAGCGTGCGGTTTGTCACAACTGGGTCTGGTATCAAAATCATCAGTGTAGACATTACACCCAGCGAGATGCCGATGGCGCAGCTTGAAACCAGTACGACGAGACTTTGTAGCGAGGCGATCTTCATTACGGTGTTAGGTCTAGCCCCCAATGCCTTGAGCACGCTCAGATCATGCCACTCGTCTGTTATCGTGAGCGTCATGTAACTTGCGAGGCATAAGGAGACAGAGATCAACGAGAATAGAGGGAGAAGCATCACAGTCGACCAGAGGTATCCAACGAAGCTGAGGCTCCTGTCCAAGATCTCATCGAGTTCGTAGACCCCAAACGCCGGATCTGTGGCAACCACGATAGTCTCCATCTGTTTTACGACGGTTGCTCTATCTGCAAAGGGATCAATGCGAGTCACAATCATGTTTGGCTTCATGACGCCTGTCATGTTCTGCAAGGTGCTTAACGGTATATACACGGCAAACCCGTTGTTGATTGGTTCGATGCAAACTCCTCTGATATCGAAAGCTCTGCCAAACAAGCTTATGCTTTGGTTGAGAGGCATCGAGAACGTCGTCTGGGCAAGAGAATCACCAATCATGGCTGTGAAACGCTGGCCAGACTTCAGGCGCTCGCCGTCCACGGTCCATTCGCCAAGGGTTCTGTCAGGATCTATGCCAATCACCACGGCACCATGTTCCCGGTTGTCTCCGACGGGCTTTGTTGCCAACGTCTCTGGATCAATGGTGTAGGATTGTATCTCTCTTACGCGGGTTTCAACGATGAGCCTCTCATCAACGTTGATGATTCCAGAAATTTGGTTTAGGTGGTTGCCGATTTCCTGTGGGACTAGATGATCCTGACTTGTGTAGTTGAAAGGCACGGTTGCGCTTGTTTCGTAGAACTCGGACAGTAGATGCCTGTATTCGTCGAGTACGTCCTTATGGGCCACAACTACGACGTCTCTGCCAATAGCTTTCTCAACCCAGCTCTTCGTGGTTTGATCAGCGATTATTCCTCCAGCAACTGCAACAGTGACGAGTATGAACACGGCTGTTAGACACAGAACTATGCGAATTGTAGCTGATTTGCGGCGGAAAAGACTTCTTAGGGCCATTTTCGCCACGAGGCCTGATCGCGAGACAATCTGCAGACCTGATTCCTTTCCCAAGCCCATATAATAGGCTGGTGACATTGCCTTGACTGCTGCTACCTTTGTTGTATCTAGAATAGGTTTCGTCCCCGATATCAAAGCCAAAATGAAGAAGCCTGCTACGACTAGAAGCACTTGCCAGAAACTGAACGCTTTCTGTTCAAGCTGAAAGCCCAGCCCAGTAAGAAAGTTGGAGGCAGCTAGGTCCGCCGCTGCACCCAAAATTGCGCCGAGAACGCAGCTGACGAGAATCACCATCAACAATTCATTCATGAAATATCCGAAGACAAGACTGTTTGGGCAGCCAATGGCTCTTATCAGCCCCACATCCTTTGTTCTTTGCGACATCATCACAAAGGCCATGAACGAAGACACTATTGCACCGATTGCGAAGATGAGAAAGCCGGTGAATGCTGTGAATCTTGCGTATGATGTCGATAGGCTTGTCGTTAGTTTACCTTCGGTCGACAGTGAGATTCCGAGGCCTATTCTATCGCTGAAGAGCAAGAGGAAAACAGTCGAAGCCACACTCAATGCCAGACTTATGATAATGAGGCTTGTCTGAAGTCTTCTGCGCATCAGGTCATTCACAGGAAAGAAGGTTTCACTCATTCAATTCAACCAGCTTTCCATCCGCAAGGCTCAGTTTCTGGTCGGCCAGACGAGACATGCGTCCGTCATGTGTCGCCAAGACAACGGTTTTCCCGTCAGCCTTGAGGCTCTCAAGGATCTGAATGATGTTTTGGCCTGTTTTGGCGTCTAGATTGCCTGTGGGTTCGTCAATGAGCATTAGCGGCGGATCATTGGCCACTGCTCGTGCAAACGCTACACGTTGCTGTTCGCCGCCGCTTAGTTGCCATGGAAAATGGCCAGCTCTGTTCAGCAGTCCAGCCATCTCTAAGAGTTCATGACTCCTTTTTCTGATATGATCAACGGGTTTTCGGGTCCATTCCATAGGAAAAGCGACGTTTTCGGCGACGGTCAGAGTGGACACAAGGTTGTAGGTTTGAAAAACGAATCCTATGGTGTTGCATCTGAAATCTGCTAACCAATCTTCGTCCTTTTCGGTCAAATCATTGTCGAACACTATGATCTTGCCGTCTGTAGGTTTGTCGATGCTGCCTATGATGTTCAAGAGCGTGGTTTTCCCTGAGCCTGAAAAGCCAGCAATCACCACGAATTCCCCTTTGGCCACGTCGAGGTCCAGATTCTTCAGGACTTCAACTCGCGAATTGCCAAGTTCATAAGCCTTGCAGAGATCTGATGTCGAGATCGCGGTCTTTCCCATTTGGCTCTTGCTCCTATCTTCCTTTTTCCACGTCGAAGTTTCCTCGGTCCCTCTTCAGAATCCTCGCTTTTTCAGGAAGTTTATTCTTTTCCCAGTCTTTCCAATCTATCTCTTTGAAGATCCATCTCTTACCGAGATGCGCTGCCAACATTGCGTGTCTATGTTCGTTATCAGCAGGTATGAACTGGTCAAGGAATCTGAAGAGTTTGTCAATCTGCAGCTTTGGAAAATACGCATAGTAGCTAGCGTTCTTCACTTCAAAGGCATAGATGTGTGGGCCTCTCCTTGCAATAATGTCAGGCAGTGGATTAAGGCTGGGGTTGCTCACTGGTATGCGCACAGCATGGTAACCATTCTTGCCGAGAAGTTTCACAAGGACATTCTCACTGTAGAAGCCTCGTTTGCGCCATCTGCGGATCGCATCCTTATCAATCTCCCTAGCCATCACTCGACTTCCTAGCCCAAACTGAAGGGAAAAGAATGTTTTTTTGCCACTTCGGGGCTAAGAGACACCTACTGTCGTTTCCGCTTATAAGTCTCGATCGGAACTTTGAGTGTAGGTTTCTCAACAAAGCACTCTTTCAGATAATCGTCCAGCGTTTCAGCGGGCACTACCTCTATTTTGTAGTCTCTTGGGTCGATCGAGTGATCATAGTTCTTCTTTGGTATCACTACTTTCCTGAATCCCCATGCCTCAGCAGCCTTGATTTTTTCGTAGACTCCACCTACAGCCGTGATCTGGATTGAATTTCCAACGCCTAGGTTTATCTCTCCAGTTACTGCTACATCTTGTCTGACTGGTTTTCCATCGATGAGTGAGCACAGCAATATAGTCATTGTCACGCCTGCAGATGGGCCGTCCACTCCATAGGATTGTGCGAAATCAAGATGTGTCATGTAGTCTTGGGCGATGTCGATGCCATATTTCTGGAGGATGACGCTTCTTACTTTGGCAACGCTGTCTGAAATGAAACTCTGTCCTTTTGCTACTCCTGTCACTTTGTAATAGCCTTTAAGTGCGTAAGGTCTCTGCAGGTCGCCTCTTTTGACCATGCTAGACTTCACACACAGGACGTTTCCAGTCATCTCTCCACTATAGGGATCTCTCACCACTGCCAAGCCGTATATTTGTCCCAGTTTTGCGCCTGCAGGCTTTATTTCAAGCAACTTCCCTCTTTCGTTCATTTCGTGTTCCAGAATCTGTCTTTGAATGGTCTTGCAGTGTTTTTCGATGGATTCTATGACATGTCTCCGTTCGACGATCTTGCAGTTTTCATTCATGGCAAGGGTTGCTGCCGTTTTGATTATCGAGATCAGTGGTCTGAACCGCGTCGTCAGGGCATCTTTCTTGTTGCTTCTGCGTCTGCCTTCCTCCGTTATCTCTTCGCAGGCTCCTCTGCTGAATGGTATGAGGTTGAATCTTTTGATTTCCTGTGCCAGAAACTGGACGTATTTGCGCCTGTTTTCAACGTTGTTGGGCATGTCATTGTTCATTCTGACAACTTTGCCGTAGCCGTAGATTCTGTCCATGAGAGCTGGATGAATCTGACCTATGCTGTCGAAGTTGCCAGCGCCAACAAGAAACGTTATTGCAGGCACGGGTTCGGTTGACACGGCCATGGCGGCTGTGTCGCCTCCATGCCACTTTCCCCTTAGCGTGATTGACAACTGTCCGTCTTCAAGCACCGTCAGCAACGTAATGGCCTCTTCGGGGTCCAAGTTCTTTATCTCATCGATGTAGAGTATTCCCAGTGACGCGCGTTGAACATCTCCTGCACTGACTCTCTGATGCTCTGGAGTGCCTAAGCCACCTGTTTGGTATGGATCCCAAGCTATAGAACCGAAGAGTTGAGCACTTCTATGTCCTGTCGCATCCACGAAGGGTGCGTGATCGCTACTGCTGTCGACTATTAGTTTTGGAACGTCAGTCTGCTGAGCGCCTCCGACGCCTTTCATGTTTCCCATGCCTCCTAGTCTGCCGAACCACCAGATGAAAACTCCGAAGAAGACGAGGCTGCCGCCTGGGATGAACGTCATAGGCACTAGACTTACGAACTTGGTGACGAAATAATCTAGAAAGTTGCCACGGTAATACTCCTGCATTGGCTCGCCCAGAAACATCGGATTGCTACTCCATGTTTGCCAAGCCTGGAGCATGAAGAAGAAGCCAAGTGAGATTAAGAACAAGCCCAACACGATCATTAGGATCTGGAGCGCTTTGAAACCGACCTTTGTAATGAACTTGCGCTTGAGTTCCTTGAATTGTTCTCTCTGCATGATTTTTTTGGCCTCGCCTGCCTTCTGAATTGAAACCTTCGGTTGACTAGGCAAGGCTGCGTTCTTCCAGCAGAGAACATCAAAAATCTTGATACCGTTTTCTCTGTATACCTGTGTTAGCTTTTCTGACAAGGCTCTGCCAATTAGCGATTTGCCTGTACCTGGATCTCCCAGCAACAGGAGGTAGGGTCCTGGACTGATGACGGTTTTGGCCGAAGGCTTTTCCTTGTCAGGGTTACTCCAGCTCTCGTACCATTTGGTTTTCTCCAGCCACTTCAGCTTGCGTACCCATTCGTCTAAACAGAGGAAGCATTCCTTCAGAGCCTGCTCTTGACCTACGGCCCAGTTTATGAGATTGTCGTCGATAGGAAAACCGTCAGTACTCTCAAAGCTTCCCCAATCCCATTTCACACGAACCTTCCTGCCATTAACATTCTTTTCCAGAGTCTCAATATCGCTACCGAATGAGTTAGACTGCAAACATGACACCTTTCCAGTGGCTTCTAGCGCATTGTCTAATAGAAGACCTATGCAAAAGCAATTATAGCGGTTATTTCGAAACCAGCAATATGAAAGAAACCAAAACACAGCCAACAAACCTAGCCACAAAAGAAAGGACACCGAATAACCCTTTTCCAGATTCAGACGACATTTCCAACATTGCTTTTTCACAATCGACTTGTTTTCAGCCTGTTTTGATTCGAACAGAAGATATGTCGGCAGACCTCATCAATTTGTGTCCGCTGCAGAAAATCGCGGACGATGATTCTGGACTAAAATGACAAAAGAGGCATGTTTCAGGCTTTTCGAATTGCGTTTTTAGGTTTGGGCATGGAGTTGACCGTGGCCCCATATAAAAACCGGCGAAAATCTCCATGCGAAACAGAGTACCCCTCCCTTCGAGATTCCTTCGAGCCAAAGGAGCTCTCTGGGAGGAATTTGACGCAAAACCTGCAAAGGAGGCTACGAGGCAAGGTCTTCCATCAGGCCTACGTGAACAAGGATACTTTTGTTGCCTGGACAGCGTTTCGTCTCTGCTTGACGCAAGGTCAATCTTTGACCGCTCTGCCACTGACAAGGCTTAGAGATGTGATCTGACGCCGAGCAGAGCTTCTTTTGCGCTAGGTGGAGGCCTCGTCGCCGAAATGTCTGCGTTCACAGTGTTGGTTTGGTTCTTGCGTTTCTTGTTGATGCTTTCGTATACTTTGGAGACTTCTTCTTTTTTCGAGGTTCACCAGGGTTTGGCGTCGCTTATTCGCGGCTAAATTGTGGCGTTTTCCGGGCGTGTTTAGCTCAAGTGTGGTCTTTTGTTGCGTCTAGTGTAGGCCAAGTGGCCTATATTTTCCGCTTTTCCAGATTGCGTTTTTATCGTTCAGTGACCTTCGTGGTTGCTGTATTACTGATGATGTGAAGATATCACCAGAGATCACGATGCTGAAAACTTGCGCGCTGTATACGGAAGCATCAACCAAAGTCCCGAATGAAAACCTGCTTCGCTCGGAGGTTCAGCGTCTTTCGCTGAAAAAGTTTCGGATTACGCGTTTGGCTTCTTTCTGTCTTCCACAGGGCAAAACAGTTTTGCTCTTGGACAGTGGCTCGCGGTTAAGCTTTTAAAGAAAGACGTGCCAACATCTTTGAGGGAAGTTTCCACAGTGAAGTCTGGAAAGATCATTCGAGCATTTACTTTGAGGGATGGGCGACAGATAGTTTTGAGGACGCCTAGGTGGGAGGATTTGGATGATTTGCTGGAGATGATCAACTCACTTGTAGATGAGGGAGCTGACATCGTTAGATCTGAGAGGGTCTCTCGTGGCGACGAGATTGACTGGTTATCTTCGGTGCTCAGGCGCGTGGAGAAGGATGAAGTGTTCTTTTTGCTCGCTGAGGTTGATGGCAGGGTTGTAGCCTCTTCTGAGATTGGGCGATCGCGAGGCGGCTACGACTCGCACGTGGGCGTGATCGGCATAGCCATCAAGAACGGCTTCAGGGACGCTGGCCTTGGAACGGAAATGATGAAAACACTAGT
>CAYGYI010000057.1:0-9241 GCA_964354055.1 uncultured Candidatus Bathyarchaeia archaeon
TTTTGGACACGTGGATGGATTCGTCGATTACGTGTGCGGTTCACGCTGGCTGGCCTGACAGGGAAGATTGGCATAAACGTTTTCCTGCTGACGTTCACCCATCAGGTGTGGACATCATCCGCACATGGGCCTACTATCTGATGGTTCGGCATCTGGCGTTATTCGGTGAGAAGCCCTACAAGAGCTGCCTCATCAACGGCATGGTGCTGGGCACGGACGGTCGCGAGATGCATAAGCACCTAGGCAATTATGTGGCCTCGCTGGAGGCGCTAGACAAACACGGCGCCGACGCTGTTCGTCAATGGGCAACGGGTGGAGGCGCTACGGGTTCGGACATTCCGTTTCGGTGGCCGGATGTCGAGTATGGCTGGCGATTCATGATTAAGCTGTGGAATGCTTCAAGGTTCGTGGCTAACCTGCTCAAAGACTACACGCCAGATGCAAAAGCCGGATATGAGCTTCAGGCTTTGGACAAATGGATACTTTGCAAAACTGAAAAAACCACGGAGAAGGTTACAGACGCGCTTGAGAAATGTGCCTTCAACATCGCCATGGAGGAGACGCGAAACTTTGCGTGGCACGTTTTCTGCGACTGCTACATCGAGGCCGCAAAGGACAGGCTTTACAAGCCGGATGTCTACGGCGAAGAAAAACGCAAGGCTGCGCAGTTCACACTGTACACGGTGCTACATAGGATACTGCAGCTGTTCGCGCCTCTGATGCCGCATATCACCGAGGAAATCTATCAGATCATGTACGCCGAAGACAAGGGTCATAAGAGCATTCATGTCTCGCCGTGGCCACAGGCTGATAAGGCACTGATTGACGAGATGGCGGAAAAGACAGGCGACGCGATAATGGCCGTGATCGCCGAAATTCGCAAAGAGAAGGCTGAACAACATAAGCCTCTGAACGCGGAAATCAAGAGACTGACAATATACGCGAGGGACAAGGAGATCGCCAAAGCTCTCATGGAAGGTAAGACAGACATCGAAGGCACATGCAAGGCCAAATACTTGGAGATAGTGCTCAAGAAGGGCGAAGGCAGAGAAGTCAAACCCTACGAGAACCTCAGCTTCACAGCCGAATTCTGAATCGTTTGGAAGCGGTAGGCTTGAAGACGGTTGGCTTGATTGGTTGCGGTGCAATTGGTACGTTGATAGGCGAGGCCATAGATAGCCACATCATAGATTGCGACGGATTGGTATTGTACGACTTGGATGCTTCGCGTGCGGAAAACCTCAAGAAGGTGCTTCACGTGCCTGCCACGATCGCAAAGAGCGTTGACGAAATGATTAAACTTAAGCCCGCAGTCATCGTTGAAGCAGCATCGCAGCAGGCCGCAAAAGAATACTTGGCCAAAATAGTCTCCGCTGACATCGACCTGATCGTCATGAGTGTAGGGGCGCTTCTTGGCCTGAAGGCGAAGAGTAGCCGAATTCACTTTCCGTCTGGTGCGATAGGCGGACTGGATGCGCTTTCCAGCGCAAACTTGGCAGGCATCGACGAGGTGATTTTGACCACACACAAGAACCCGCGGGTGCTGGACATGGACAACCGCGAAGAAAAGCTGGTTTACGAGGGCGATGCCGAAGAGACCGTAAGGCGTTTTCCGCGTGAGATGAATGTAGCTGCCACGCTGGCCCTCACAGTCGGCTCAGATAAAGTGCATGTGAGAGTAGTTTCGGACCCGAAGGTGGATAAGAACATGCATGAGGTCAAAGTCAAATGGAAACACGGTAACATGCTCCTCTTATTCGCAAACGATCCGCATCCTGAAAACCCGAAAACAAGCGCACTTGCTGCATGGTCAGCCATAAAACTGTTAAGAGACCTGCTTGTAGACAAGAACTAACGTTAAAGATGGGCGTTTTTTCCTGAGTGAGTTTGTGGTCAGGGTCTCATTCCTGTGCCTTGGTCTGTCCAGATTTTTTCGCCGATTTTTCTGTAGCCTATCTTCGTGTAGGCTTTGATGGCGGAGGCGTTGTCTGCTCGTGCGAGCAGTGCTGCATTTTCAGCGTTGTTTAGTGCTTCTTGCGTGATTGTGGATGTTGACGCTGTCGCATAGCCTCGGTTTCGGTAGTGTGGATCTGTGTAGACGCCGCCTATCATCCAAATTTGTGGTGTTTGGACGAAGCTACCTGCGTAGGACACTAGCTTGCCGTTTACGAACAGGCCGTACATAGGGTGTTCTTTCAGCCATTCAGCATATTTGTCGATGCTTAGGTTTTTGCGTTCTTTTCGTGTGGCAAGTAATGTTGCGAGTTGCTGGGCGTCTTCGGGAACCAGCTTGCGCACGTTAGATAATGGAAAAAACGTGGCTTGGCCCTGTTTGACAAGCATCCAGCTTTCCACGTAGTGCTTGGCCTTCGGGTATTTGGCTTTGACTATGGGCAGCAGTTCAGGCGGTGTATGCATCAGGAAATGGTTTCGAGGCGCGTGTTCGATGAGTTTGCGCGCAGCTTCTTCGGTGCCTTCTATTACTATGCTTGGGCTTTCGAAGCCAGTGTAGGTGAGCATATAGCCTGCGAGTTTTCTCCGTTCGAAAGCTGCGAGACACATGGTGCGTTGGAGCTGGTACTGCAGATCGTAGAAGGCGAAAACGTGCCTGATTACGTCGCGGCTGAGCTGGTCAATGACCTTTTGTCGGTTGTGCTCGTCAACCGTTTCAATCGTAATCATCAGGTCTTCCTCGTTGCAGCTTGAATGATGGCGGGTATCTCGCTCAAGGAATCGACGTAGTGGTCTGGGTTGAGGTTGAGGGCGTCGCCGTGGCTTCGCTTGACTATTATACAGGCTGCGTTTGCGGCTTTAGCGGCATGCACATCAATTGCGAGGTCGCCTACCATGAAAACATGTTTCGCACCCAACTCCTTAGCCGCCAGAAGGATGCCTTCAGGGTCGGGTTTCAGTTTGGTTACTCGTTCGCGTGTGACCACGGAGCTGAAGTAGCTTCCTATGCTGTGCAGCCTGAAATCGGTGTCTACGGCTTCGCGTGATGTGTTGGTAACTAGCCCCATGGGCACGCCCATTGTTCTGAGCTTTTTTAGTGTAGGCACGGTTTCAGGGAACAGTTTCGAGTTGCGTGCCGCGTCCAATTCGTAGGTCCTGAGGAACAGTTCCATTTCACGGTTGAAGATTTCCTGTTGCTGTTTTGTGAAATAGCTCTGAGCGTATTCGGCGGCCTTGTTGCGCATTACGGTGGAGCGTTCGGTGCCTTCAAGCACGGTTTGTGGGATGCCGAGCGTGAGAAGCTTCTTTTTTGTGGCTGTTCGGAACCCAGCAACGTGGTTGACCCAAGGCGTTTCCACAAGCGTTTCTTCGAGGTCGAAAATTACGGCAACGATCATAGGTTTAGGCCTCAAGCTTCTTGGCTTCTTCCACGAGCATATCCAGTTCGTCTTCCGTGTTGTAGAAGTGCGGCGAGACCCTTATGCCGTTGGCGCGTGCCGTGATGATTATGCTTTTCTTCTCCAGAGCCTTCTCCATCTCAAGAGGGTTTTTGACCTTGAAGTTGACGATTCCTGAACGGCACTGTGGTTCGAGTGGTGTTTGGAGCGTGAAGCCTGCTTCGGTTAGACGTTTGATTAGGTGGTCTGTTAATTTGAATATTCTGTGCTCCACGTTTTCCATTCCTACGTTCAGCAAAAGTTTGATGGCTTCGCGTGCGCCTATGTGGCTTACGAAGCTGGGCGAGCCTGCTTCGAAGCGTGACGCTGTTTTGGCGTAGGGCATTTTCCAGATGTCCCAGAAGTCAGCCGTGTTGAATATGCTCTGGTCCACGCTGGCCCAGCCCACCATCGGAGGCTCAAACATCTCGATAAGCTCCTTTCTGACGTAAAGGTAGCCTGCACCCGGCGGACTCAGCATCCACTTGTAGCACGCTGCGGCCAGAAAGTCCACATTATCGCGTTTCACGTCCACGCTTACAGCGCCGCAGGCCTGAATAGCATCGTTGATTAGGTAGGCTCCATGTTTGTGGGCGATTTCGCTCAGGGCTTTGACGTCGTGGCGAAAACCGTTCGCGTACTCGACTTGGCTTATGGCCACGGCCACGGTCCGGTCGTCCACGGCCTTTTCCACATCCTCAAGCCTGATCACGCCGCCCACGTTCTTCACATATACGACCTCGAAGCCCAAGCCCTTCCGCAAAAACGGATACACCACAGTAGGATACTCAAGATCGGTCGTGACCACCTTGGAGCCGCGTGGAGCGCGAATCACGTTTGCGGCGATGTTCATGCCAATTGAGGTGTTCCCGATGAACGCGATCTCGTCAGGGCTGGCGTTGACGAGTTTGGCGAAGGCTTTTTTGCCGAGGTCGCTCACTTCTTCGTGCGTGGGTCCGGAATTTGAGAATTGGTCAATGTGGCTGCGCACGGCTTCGGCCACGGGTTTTGGCAGAGCAGAGCACGCCGCATGGTTAAGAAATGTCTGATTCTTGACTACTGGGAAGAGCTCGCGAATTTTCTCAACTTCCATGGAGCCTTTAGCCTCCTGTTCTATATTCAACTTTGAGAGTTTGAGCTATAAAAAGTCTCAATATGTGGGTATCTGTTTAGCTGGGTGCTCGCGTGGAGTCGGCGTGCTTAGACTGGCCGTAGGGTTCCGATGAATACTTGCCATGCGAGTAGGGTTTTCGCCACGAGGCTTAGGATGATGTATGCTCTTTCGCCGTAGAGGTAGTCTTTCCATTTGCCAACTTGCTTGTATTGGAGGATCATGTTGATGGCGAATATGTTGAAGAAGAAGGCGATTGACACGTAGATCCAGTAGACGAAGTTGGGGACACTGCCGTTTGAGGCGAGGGTGGCACCGCCAAGGTAGATGCCTATGACGACCCACGGAATTATACCTGCAAATACGCCGTAGAGGTAGGCTGTCCAGTTTGTTTTCGGCGTGTTCTGGTTGTGGAGTTCCATCATGAGGCCAAACAAGTTCATGCAAGCATTCAATGCGAAAAGCGGGATCAACGTGCCTATGTCGTAGATGCCTGTGAGCATGGCGATTACGACTATCATTACGGAGGAGCTGAATGCGTATTCGTACCACCGGGCGTAGTTGATGTGCTTCTTGAGGTTTTTGACGTACCACGGATATCCCAATGGAGATGCTAGGGAGAAATGTGCAATGGCAGAGATTAGGAGGAAAAGCGCCACCAGAGGCCCTAACCTTAAATTCACTATCGTGCTCGTGTTGAGAACAAGCCTCTGAGTTATAGTGTCAAATCTCAAGTATGAAGCAGTCATAGGTAACGCAAAGTCATTGCTCAGCAACAGCATTAGGACAAACTGCACAAGATGAAAGACACCCATTACAGCGTTGAACAGTCTCAGCTTCTGAAACTTCCTGTCTTCATCTTTTCCCATTCTGGTTCCTCAATTATATTGGTCTTCGGTTTGAATTTAAGGTCTTTTACTGCTGTATTCGGCAAGGGTAAGCAAATTCTAATAGGCAAGGAAGCTTCGCAGACCATACGTGGGAGCTTTTTTCCTACGTTCTGCGGTTTATCTGCAATGACCCTCGTGTGGTTTTATGTTTGTTTGGTTTGTTTTTTGAGGTAGGCGACGGTGAACCTCCTGCCGTCTGCTAAGCTGATGTCTTGGATGCTCACAAGTTCCCAGCCTTCTTGGCCCAGCTCGTTCAGGTCGTTCTGAACCGCATCTATAGTCGGCTTACTATCAGTCTTGAAATGATCCGTATGAATCGCCGTTTTGATCGGAACCACCCGGTACTCCCATTTCGCCAACCCAAACACCACTCTCAGACGCTAACTATATCCAACCCGCACAGTAAAAGCGTTTGTCCGCAAAAAGAATCTATCCACCCTCGCAACCGAATTAGCCTACCGTAGCACGCACAGACAGCATCAAGAAAAATGGTAAAGGAAGAATTATAGCCTGTTGAGCAAAAAACAGTGCGATTGATCGCATGAAGTCTAGACATTGCTTGAACCTATCCATGGAGGATTTCGAACAGAGCTTGGTCGGGCGGGCAGGATTTGAACCTGCGACACTCCGGTTTCTGCTTGTACGCCCGGCAGGCTGGGTGACACCCACCGTGGGTAGGCATCTACAGCGTCTTCGTCTACTAGTTCAAGCTAGTAGGCTCGGAAGCTCTGCCAGGCTGAGCTACCGCCCGAACGAAATCTCTAAGATGGCAAAAGCGAATTTATGTGTTTCGTAGCTCCCGTAACGATAGACGAACCTGATTGCCCAGTTATTTTTCCCGGACGGAACGCACCCACAACGCTCCCCAAATCATGACATAAGCTAACATCATCCAAAAGAGCAGAACCAACATCTGAGCCGCGTCTAAAGAAATATCTTCAAACATTTCTACTCACACCATAATCAAACCCAGCGACGCCTAAAAGCGACGTTTCCGATTCTGAAATGAAGTCAGCAGAGAACATATGTTGAAACCGGATATATGCAGAGGGCAAAAGTAACTGTTTTATAAACAGAAGCATAATTGGCTTTCCAGTCCGAGGAGGAGAAAGGAGAAGGCTTCCGTCATCTCCTCAATCTTTTGTCCAACGCATGAAAACGCCGCAATGCTTTCTAGGTTTTGCGTGGCTTGATTGTCGGGTCGTAGGCGTAGTACCAGGCTGTCCATCCTGCGTAGAACGAGGCTTTCGACTCCTTGCGTCTTCTGTAGTACCAGAAAATGATCAGCAGAAACAGCAATAGCAGAAGGAGTAGCAACATGAACCAGTAAAACCAATCAGGCACAACCAGTCCGCTTGGCGACGTCGCGAACTTTACAGTGCCATCTACAAACTTGTTATCATCCGTCAGCGTTTCATTCTTCACCTGTTTGGCTACTGCACTTATGGTGTGGTTGCCTGCTTTCACTCCGCTGGTGGTCCAGTGAAAAACTAGAATGTTCTCAGCACCCGCAGCCAGATTCACAACCTGCAATGTTCCGGCTACGCTATTCGTATCGTAATAGAGAACCACTTCAAACGATTCAGTATAATTTCCCTTGTTCTTCACCGTCACGTTGACATCAAGAACATCTCCGATGTATATGAACCGTGAAAGTGGAACAACGTTTAATACAGCTACGTCGTGAATCGTGGCGGTTGGAGGCCGCACTATGACTTGTACTAGGCCATCAACGTAGCGGTTGTTGTCAAGATTCTGTTCGCCTGCGACGGCACTTGCCACAGCGCTTATGGTGTAGTTACCCACGGCTACGTCCTGCGTGACCCATTGGAAGACCAGCACCTTCTGCACGCCCGACGCAAGACTACTGACCAGCACCGTTCCAATCGTGCTTGAATTGTAATAGGCTGTGACGTTGAAAGATTCAGCCACATCGCCCATATTCTCAACGGTTGCCAGAATTTCGAGACTCTCCCCAATATAGACTAGATTTGACTGGGGATGCACAGTCAACAGCGCTACGTCGTGAGTTGGCTGCGGTTGAGGTCTATTTGTGACGTGAACTATGTCGCCAATGAAAGTGTTGTCAGACGTGTTAGCATCTCTTCTTAATGGCGCGTAGGCGCTTAACTGATAAGAGCCTTCTTTCACGGATTTCGTGTCCCAGTTGAAGGCTAGCGTTGCTTGAGAACTCGGCGCCAAAGCACTCACCAGAATCGTTCCAATCACAGACGAATCATAAAACGCGCTAACATTGAACGTCTCAGCCTCGCTGCCTTCATTCAAAACGGTCACATTGACGCGAAGCGTGTCACCGATGAAAACGCTCGTATTCGACACAGCGATTCCTGTTATGCCTATATCATGGATGATGACAGGAGGCTTGGGCATTACCTCAACCGTGTCTTCGAAGTCGTTATCTGTGAGATCTGCTTCGCCAGCCACTAGCGGCACATGCGCGCTTATCGTGTGGTTACCCAAACTAAGCAACGAAGCATTAACAACGAAACTGAAGGACAATACGGCGTAGGGCATGAGATTCGTAACGTTGAACGTTCCGAAGAGCACGTCGTCAAAAAACGTGCTTACGCTGAAAATCTGCAGAACTGTTCCCTCGTTTCTGACGATGGTCTTCAAACTCATACCTTGACCAATAATGACCGATTTCGGCGATGCGAGAACAATGACTGCTGTAGCATCATGGTAGTCTATTTTCAGAGGATCGTTGCCTTTTATCGAAAATTCGATGAATATTGAAGGACAGTATGGAACTCCATTCTCGGCGACCGGTGCAGTCAACGCCGTAACGTAGGCTCTCGCGGTTCCAACGAGTGCCCAAGTGGGCAGGGTAGCCTTATAAAACAGGCGAACCACTTTCTCGTTCGGCTGAACCGCAAAGTTTTTGATCATGGAAAAATTGACCGGGACATCCAGTTCGTCCTTTATGACCACGGCGACGGTGGCGTTTCTCAACGTCATCGCGATGCTTCTCAATGTGATTTCAAGGCCCACGTCGCCTCCTCTCCCGAAGCCGTCCCTGTAAGTGAGGCTCTCATCCACGGTTCTCACCGAGAGCAACTTGACGATCCAGTCAACCTTGAACGTCAGCGTGTCTTGGAACACCTGTCCTCCGGCTAGCACGCTTGCAGACACAAACCAGCTTCCGAAAACGTCGCTTTCGCTGATGTTTATCGGAGGCGTGAGTATAGTGAAGTTGACCATCGCGAGCCCACTGGCGTTCGTGCGGGCTGAGATGGTGAAGTGTGCATCGTTGGGTACCTTGACGTTGAAGGCCACAACCATGTTCTCGATAGAGGCATTGTTGCATGTCACTAGCGCATACAGGGTAACCACATCTTCTGGGCCGAAGGCGTCGCTGGCCATGTTCATGCCTCTCCCGCTATATGGTTCCCGTTGCGTGAAAACATCAACGGCAACAGAGTCGCCATCTTCAAAGGCCAAGGTCAGATCTGCCAGTGCTGAGCATAGCAGAATGCCGACTATGGCAAGCGCTATAGCTAGCCTTCGAAGCCTTGTCCTCATCGTCATCACTCAACAAGTCTAATGTCAAATACTTTAACAAATATTCCGTAATCATGAATATTACTAAAAAAGATGCCTCCATAGGAAGGATACGTTTAGTTTTTTACACGAACATGTCAAAGAACGGACAATCTTTTTGTAGGACACATTCGTGCTGTGGATGGCGGGCCCGCCGGGAATTGAACCCAAAAGGGTTCGGGCCCAAATTATTACCGCAACTCTTTGACGGGCAAAATTCTCATTTAAGACTGCTGGCCCACTTGGGATCCTTATCAGTTAATCGTATATCGTGTAGAGGCGGAGCCGCT
>CAYGYI010000058.1:0-9181 GCA_964354055.1 uncultured Candidatus Bathyarchaeia archaeon
AAGGGCATAGTTGGTTGCATCTTTTTCGAGTTCTTGGGAAGCGCTCATACAGTTTGTCCTCTCATGATTCTGATTTGACTTCGATTTTGATTTTTCCTTTTGCCCCTAGGTTTTTGAGGGCTTTCTGGATTTCTTCGTTTGTAGATGATAGATCGACGGAACAGCGTTCCACGTCGATTTCTCCTTTGCACTTTCGCACATAGTCGAAAAGTGCATCTTCGAGTTCTGGTTTTTCGATTTTGAGCGAGATTTCTTGAATCTCGGCTCTTTTATAAGAAAAGAGGGTTTGGGAAGAGTTTCCCTCTGATTCGTCAGCTGTTTCGCGGCCTATTGACTGCGAGCAGCTGGCTGCGAGGGCAACCATCTCTTTGATTTGAGCTTTTTCGACTTCAGGTTCGTTGAGGGAGGCGGGCGGTTCTGGGAGTTCTTCTGAGACCTTGCGTCTAAGGAATGTTGACACTTCTTCGAGAATTTCGTCGCCGCCAACTGTCTTTTTGCCTACTGGGATAAGCGTTTCGTCAGCTGTCACTTTTGTTGAGTAGAGGGTTTCGCTTATGGTTTCGTTGACCTTTGTGAGTTCGCTTGAAACGTCTGGGAGGACTTCGAATAGTTGTTGGGAGACGCCTTGGAGAAGTCTTAGAGCGGGTTTCAGGTCGACAACTATGTCGCTGAGCTCCTTGATCGTTTCAAGCCTGAGCATGACGCGTTCGATGGCCAACTGCATGTCGTAGAAGAATCTTAGGAGCTTGCGGACTTCGGCGACTTCGTTTGCGCATATGGCGGCTCTTTCTTTGTTCTTGTTTCTGAGTGCAGTTATGCAGGTTTGGTAGAGGACGTTGTCTCTTTCTTTGAGGCGGTAGCTTGCCTGTTCGAGCTTGTTGTGCTGCACTTTGAGTGTGTGGATTGAATGGAAAACGGTTTCTCGAAAAGGTGGAGGGTCAAGACGCAGTGGGTTTTTCAAGTTTTACTCCCTCCGCCCGTCGCCTTCATGTAGCTTGGCTTAGATGCTGGTTTTTCCGATTTCCTTCACGTAAACTACGACAGGGGGCTCTGGAAGTCCAGGACTAGCTGGTGCAGGCGCTATCGGTCTTGGTGAGGCTTCTATCTTGCCTTTCTCGAATGCGTTCTTGGTGTCGCCTAGCAATATGTTTGAAACGCGACCTTTGGTGATTTCCATGTCGTTCTTTTCGAGGTTGATGCGTTTGAGATTTCCCTGAATTATGTTGAATGCTTCCTCGTAGTTGTCCTCATCAATCTTGCCTATCTCATGTTCAATTTCCACGTTGACCAGCGCATAGTTGAGTTGCCTGATTTCTTCAGCGCATCTTGAAGCTTCTTCCTCAGTGTCTTCGATCAGTGCCTGCGCCTCGGCTTTGAGTTGGTTAAGCACGCCGTCGAAACTGCTGTGGAGTTCCTCGTAGAGTTCTTGTGAGATTTTCTTTTTGCTTACAAGGTCTCTAAGGGCTTGGTCTTTGCGCCATATGAGTGGGATCTGGTCGCACAGAATGGTGGCTCTTGACTTGATCTGCGAGACGAACATCACGTCGTCATGGTCGAAGGTTAAGTTTTCAACTGGGTGTTTCTGAAACTTTCCGTCGCCTTGTTCTATGAAGACTGCGTCGAATTTTCCGGCAGGTGTGAGTGCGAAAGAGGCTATTTTGCCTATTGGGTGGCCGTATTCGTTTTTAACTTGCTTGCCAACAGAAAGAAAGAGGTTGGGGTTTTGATCCATCATTTCACCCCAGTGTTTAGGACGTCTCTGATGGCGCTTTCTCGCCTAGGGATGCTGATGGTATGCCTGGCATGCCTGCTGGAAGCTCTGGGAACTTGTCTTTGACTCTTTGTTCGGCTACTGTGGCTGCTTCGGTGAGAATCTTTGAAGCGTCTTCGTTGACGGTGTCGAAGTTGAGGGTCATTCCTGAGCCTTGCCCTGCTTCGATCATGATGCCGCTGAGCATGTTGCCGATTTCGCCGAGTTCGTTTTCTGCTTCTGGGAAGACGCTGACTAGCCCCGCTCTGACTGATCTCAGGACGCCCACTGCGGGCCCCAAAGTTGAGACCACATCTCCAAGCTCTGATACAGTTCTTAATCTTAACACGATCTGTTCAAGTGCAAGTCTGGCGTTTATGATTAGTCTTTCCATCTTGCGGATCTCAGCAAGTTCGCTGGCGAAAACGTTTGCGCGTGCCGTGTCATGCTTTGTGTATGAGTCTACTATGCGTGCGAAGATGGTTTTGTCTCGTTGACCAAAGCGTTCGGTGGCTTGGTCGAGTTTCTGTACTTGTAGTTCGATGCGTCTGACTGCGAAGTCGAGTCGTGGCTTCAATGGACCTGGCGGTCGTACTGCCTCCTTGATCTTGTTTGAGAATGGTTGCTCTTCTCTCTTAGTTTCCCATCGTTTTGCAAATCTTTCTGACAAATTAATTACCTCCGAAAGAGAGAAGTTGCGCGGAAGAATCTTATACGTTGTTAATATGGGTGCAACATGCACGTATATATGTGCGGCTATACAGGTTTGCCGAGTTGATGCTTGGCTTATGTTTGTTTGTTAAAAGAGTGCTAACAGCACTTGGCAGTTATAGACACGTATGTGTAAGTTAATCTAAATAGAGGCAGACAGCGATTGCTAGCGTAAAGGTGAGGCAAATGGTTGAAAGGTTTAAGATTTTCGCCATAGTGGCGTTGCTCGGATTCTTCGCAGGAATTATTGCTCAGCTGACGGCTGACTACGTTATACCGTGGCTCATGATCGTCCTGCCAGAGCTTGTCCAGATCAAGTTCGTGGTATCAGGGTTTGCAGGCGCATGTCTAACACTGGTGATGGTGAGCGTCTGGGCTTACATGACAGGACCATCAGACAGATAAAACAAACCTCCCTCTCTCCTTTCTTTATCCCGACTCAACACACGCTTTTCAACAGGCTATTGCACGGGAAAATCCGAGATCTACTCAAGTGTTTTTGGACTCAGGAGCGGAAAAAGCGCTCATCCGCGGAAAGCGTCAGCGTACCTCGATTTCCTCATCGTCCAGTTGAGGCTTGCGTGGCTGTGGATTTCAATGTTTTGGTGTTGTTTCATGTGGTTGTGGCCCATGTGTGTTGGCATTTTGTGCATTGGTAGTGTTCTATTGTTCTTTCCAGGTTGACGCCTGCGTGTTCGCCTGATATTCTAGAATACGATCTGAAAGCTTCAGTATTTCCGCAGTTTGGACAGACTTGTGCGACTCTGATGGCTTCGTGGTTTGAATCGTCGATCACGTATACCGAGTCAGCGTGGTTCGGTTTGTTCGCAATGCGGGATTCAGTTTTGGGTTTGGCCTTAATTGTGTTGCCGCATTTTCGGCATACGTAGCCGTCTTTTGTCTCCCTCATGTAGGAGCCGCACTTGTCACAGAACCGCATGCGCGATCCCATTATAATATACGTGTGCGTCAGCCTTAAGTGTGAGGGTTCGCTGTCTCTCGTCGGCGAATCTTCTGTGCGCGCGCCGGGGCGTGAAACTTGGAACGTCATTTGAGGAACTGCCTGCAGTTGGGTTTGCCCCGTATGTGGCGCAACTAGAGATCAGTTTGAAAAAGCAGAATAGGAAGCGACGACTGTTAGAAATGCTATTATCTGAGTGTGGTCTGTCTTTTTCTACCTAGGAGATGAGTGTGTTATGCATATTGGGGTTTTGGAAGTTGCGGTGCGCGTTGGCTTGGTGTTGGCCACCGGCTTGTTGTTTACAGTCATCTGTTTGGCCTATCGCCGTGTGAAAAGCCGCAAAATGTTGCTGATCTCTACAGGCTTTGGAGTGTTCTTTGCACATGGATTGATCTCGCTGCCTGAGCTGGTTAACGATGCGTATGCGATTGCCCTAAATGAAGAAATGCACCTGCTCATTCCGTTAATAGGCCTTGTATTCATTTTGCTTGGCATCTTGCAGGAATAGTCTCCCATGTTCAAGGACGAAATTCTAGAGAACGAAAGAAGACGCAAGATATACGCACTCATTGAGGCCAATCCGGGCGTTCATCTTAGGGAAGTACAGAGGATGACGGATATGCCTTTGACTTCGTTGGAGTATCATCTGGATTACATGGTGCGTAAGAAGGTAGTTTTCGCCGAATCGGACGCACATCACAAGCGGTACTACACGAAGCCTCTTGATGCGACTGACAAGAAGGTACTCTCCGCACTCAGACAGGACAGAATGAGGGAAATTGTCCTCATAGTCCTCGCAAACACCAAAGCCAAATACCAGTTTCTATCAGACTACATAAAAATGCCTCACTCAACGCTCTCATTCTACCTCAAACACCTGATCGACAACAACATACTGGCGAAAGAGAAAATCGGCTACGACACATTCTACACCGTACGAGACGAAGACCGCGTAGTGAAGGTGCTGGCAGCCTATAAGTCAACTTTTCTGGACAAGATCGTGGACAGAACTCTGAAAACGTGGATGGAAACGCGCTTCCGCGGCGAACCTGAGAAAGATCAGATGACCTAGTCCAGCGTTTGTACTAGTCCTGTTCAACATTTGTCCGACGGTTTTTATTAAGCATGAAAGGCACGTAGAATATTGGAGGATTGAGAAAAAGTCGTTTGCCCCCCCTCGTATATCAGAGGCCAAGTAGAGTCTGGAGTATATTTGCTTCAAGGGATCTTTGTCCCCTCCACTTTTCTCCTTTCCTTTTCTGACAAGCTCTAGACTCTACAGTGGCCTCCAAAAATACGTAGGGCACATCGACAAAAACGCGGCTACGCAGGAGACTCATATGAGCAGACAAACGATCCTTCAAGATAGACACCAGTTCTTGGAAAAAAGGCTTCAAGAAAGTCTACAAGAAAGAGACCGCGTGGAAATGTCGATCAGAAGACAGATAGACGAGCTGAAGAGACTTGAGGCTTCACTGGAGAAGATGGGACCGAACTGTGGCAGTCGTCAAAACATCCCTGCAACGCAAGAATAGATCAGGAAGCAGCATCGCGACGAATAAAAAACAACGTGGTGGACACTTTCTTTTGCGGTCGTTTCAGTGAGCTTTTCTTTTCGTCGCTTACCCCCGCATTTTTTTGACTAGATGTCAACAACCTCAATATATTTACGCTTCATCACACAGACTATAGCAATGCAGAAATGAGGTTCACATACATGTGCGGTATTTTCGGCTTCGCACTTGCCAAGCCAATCCCGCTTAGCGAAGTTTTCAAGGTTCTTGAGCGGCTGGAAGTCCACCAGTATCCTAATGAGGAGACGCCTGTTGGCGGCTATGGTGCAGGCATTGCGACTCTTCAAAATGGCAGAATCGCGGTAAAGAAGGTCGGCAAGATCGGTGACTCTTCACCTGCAAGCGAGTTGGCCAAGCAGGTCAAGACCGTTGACGCGTGTGTGCTGGTTTCGCATGTGCGAATGCCTAGTCCGCAATTTATGCAGACCGCACATCTTTGTGAGACAGCGCAGCCCTACGTGGCTTCATGCAACAAAACCTTGTCAGTAGCTTCAGCACACAATGGCTACATACAGAACTATCAGACGCTACGTGAGAAACTTGAAAAAACGCATACGTTGGAGTCAGATAGCGTTGGACTTATCGACTCGGAGGTTGTTCCGCACTGTTTTGAGGAGGCGCTTAGGGCTAATGGCGACGTTGAGGAAGCGTTGCACGCGCTCTATGCGATGCTTGAAGGCCGGATGACAGTAGCGTTGCTGCAGACAGACGGAAAAGGTGGCTATTTGCACTTCTTGCACAAGGGCAAAACCCGGGGGTTTCACATCTGGACTAATGGCCACGGCGAAGCCTTCTTCATATCGCGGAAAGAAACATTGACTCCTTGCTTCGAAGACCTGCTTGATGAAGGTGGATTCAGCGAAACTGTCACGATTGCGTGGCGAGAAGAGAAAAACCTTAAACTGTCCTTCGCCCTCAGAAGCTAATCGGGATCACATGAAGATACGCAGGTATCACAGCAATGACTTCGTGGATTATGTGGCTGCTTTGGAGAAGACTACGAAGTGGGGTAAGAAGGCGACTCCTGAGCTTAGGGCAAGGCTGGACAAGCTGAGGAGACAGGATCAAGTTTGGGTGGCAGAGCTAGACGTGAGATGCGTAGGTTTCATGATTCTCATGCCTGAGGCGGACGGCACGCTGGAGATTGACTGGCTTGATGTGCATTCTGACTTTCAGCGCACGGGCGCAGGCACATTGCTCGTGGCGAAAGCTGAAAAAGTCGCCCGAGCCAAAGACCTGCGCGCGCTGAGTATCCACACACAAGCGAACAATGAGAAAATGCTGGGCTTTGCGGCGAAGAACGGGTTTGAAGCATTTGAGAAGCTCAAGGACTTCTACGGTAGGAGAAGGGATGCTGTTCGCTTGAGGAAGCTACTTGTCTGAAACATCGAAGGTGTTTGGCGCTATTTTGTGGCGTGTTTCTCTGACTCTTTGAGCACTTGTTCTGGGTCCTTGTCAGTTCTATGCAGGTAGATTGCGAAGCCTCCCAGTATTACGGCGGCGACGACTACAATGATTTGAACCAGAATCTGCGGCTCCATTTGCGTCATGCGACGCTGCTCACTGAAGCTGGGCATGCGTGGGTCTTCGTAAGCTGAAACGAACTCGTCGGTTGAGTTGTCCCTTTTCATCGCTTTGAGGCGCTCGGTCCATGATGGAGGAGTGTTCTTGTAGAGCCCAGTGCCCGCGGCCTGCACAGTGCACGTGAGTATGGAGAAGGCTGAAAGAACGAGCAACATGGCGCCGAGTATGGCAAGTAATCTTAACATAATCACCCCTTCATTATGTACCCGTGCTTGGCTGTTGATTTAAGGCTTTGTTGCCTCGCACGCGTTTGAGCAACTTTCAAGGTAATCCTCTTCTCTGCAGTCACGATGTCTCGTTTCGTATAAGCAGACAACAGGATTTGGCTCTTCCATGCATCTGGCCGTTGCCACAGGCTCGCTACTGGTTTGGCTGTTTGGCTGATTCCTTGAGAGCCTGCTCTGGGCTTTTCTCAGTCCTATAAAGATACACCGTAACAAGCACGATCAAAACTATAACCACTGCAACCGCTATCTGAAGCGCCAAATCTGACCTTCCTTGACCTGGGCGCGGACGGCTGTTTGTGCTTACGCCCATGTCGGAATATTCATAGAAGGCATCGTAGTGGGTGCTGGGCGGATTCCGGTCGGGTGTGCCCTCCAGTCCAGTCGAACCTTGGAAGCTACTACCCCATGGGCCGCCGCCTTCAGCATATGCTGCTTCTGCCAGCATCGGGAGAGCTGCAAAGCTGACCAGAATTGCTAGAAGGATGGCAGAAATCTTCAACGTAACCACCCTCATATTAATAATGAGCCTGTCGGTTACTTAAAACTTTACTCGGCATGCAATCGCCGCCTGCTTTTCTATGCCTAGCAAAGGATAAGTGAGGTTTTCCACATCTATTCTACGGAAGTTTCGTGATGAATGACCAGTCTGTACGTTCTGACGTTTTCAAGCTTCTAGCCAAGCCGGTGAGGGAAGGGTTAGATGAGCTTGGTTTTTCCGAGGCCACACTGCCGCAGACGTTAGCCATTTCACCCATATTGAATGGCGAGAATGTATTGTTGATTGCGCCTACGGGAAGCGGCAAAACCGAGGCCGTGCTCCTGCCGATATTCTCGAAACTGGTTCAGCGGCCGCAACGCAAGGGCATAAGCGTCATATACGTCACGCCTTTGCGAGCATTAAACAGGGACATGCTTAAGCGCCTCAGCTTCTGGGCTGAACGACTGAGCCTAACGATTGAGGTGAGGCACGGCGACACGGACGTAAAGCTACGCAGAAAGCAGGCGATTTCGCCGCCGGATGTGCTGGTGACGACGCCTGAAACCATGCAGGCCATATTGCCGGGTTCGCGGATGCGGGAGCATCTGAGCCATGTGGGGTACGTGGTGGTTGATGAGGTGCATGAGCTTGCGGAGAGCAAGCGTGGAGTCCAGCTTACCGTGGCGTTGGAACGACTTTTCGAGGCAACGCAGGGCGAGTTTCAGCGGATAGGCTTGTCGGCGACCGTGGGTAACCCTGACGACGTAGCCAAATTCGTGGCAGGCGCAGATAGACCGATCAAGATCGTGCAAGCTACGCTGCTGAAGAGCTACAAGTATCACGTGGAGAATCCGCCTGCGAAGGAGGAAGATTACGATTTGGCGGGAAGGCTGAACACGTCGCCTGAGGCCGCGGCGCGTGTGAGGCGCGTCCTCGAGCTTGTGGATAGTCATCGTTCCACGCTGATTTTTGTGAACAGCCGCGAGAACGCAGAAGTGCTGGGCCACAAGTTCACCATGCTGGGCAGAACGGATATTGCGGTGCATCACGGTTCGCTTTCACGTGAGGAGCGGGCCTTGATTGAGGACGAGTTCAAGGCTGAAAAGATCAAGGCTATTGTGTGCACGAGCACGCTTGAGCTGGGCATCGATATTGGTAATGTTGACATGGTGGTGCAGTATCTTTCGCCACGGCAGGTGAACAGTCTCATCCAGCGCGTGGGTCGCAGCGGTCATCGTCTGGACATGCTCTCCGAAGGCGTAATCGTGACGGCGTATCCCGATGATACGCTTGAGTCAATTGCGGCCGTGAAAAACGCTTACGCAAACAGACTTGAACCTGTGCTCATTCACGAAGAAGCCTTAGACGTTCTTGCACACCAGATTGTGGGCGTCATTATGGACAAGGGCACTGTAAGCCTCAAAGAGCTTATGGTGTTGCTGCGCCGTGCTTATCCGTACAGGAACCTTTCCGAGGAAAAGCTGCTGGACGTGATAGACTTTTTAGACAGCCTATCCGAGTTAAGAGTCGAGCAGGAAGGCCAAGTCTTGCGCAAGGCACGACGCACGCGAAGCTACTACTACGAGAACTTGTCCATGATTCCAGACGAGAAACGCTATCTGATGATTAACGTGATTACGGATCGGAAGATAGGCACGGTGGGTGACGAGTTCATGGCCCTGCGGGCACGAGTGGGCTTGAACTTTATTGTGCGCGGCAAAGTGTGGCGAATTGTGCAGATTGAAGAGGAAACAGGCACGGTTCACGTCGTGCCTTCTGAGGACCCGTTTGCAGCCGCGCCAGGCTGGGACGGCGAAATCATGGCCGTGCCGTTTGAGTTGGCCACCAGAACGGGCGAGATGCGGGAGGAAATCCGCAGAGCGTTAAAGGAAACTG
>CAYGYI010000059.1:0-9166 GCA_964354055.1 uncultured Candidatus Bathyarchaeia archaeon
AAATTCCAGTTATACCAGCGAATTGGTCCCCAGTCAGGATCGTTGCTTAACGATGCGTCGAAGTGAATAGTCTTACTTAGTTCAATAACATTCGGTTCAGCTAGTTTGGGCGAGAATGTGAAGATGGCTAGGGGTGGCATGTCGTTGCACACTTTAACTAAACTTGTGTTCATATTGTTTCCTAGGCTGGTTTCTTCTAGTACTGGAAAGACGTAGACAGTCAGATTGAAAACGGCATCTTCGCTTGGTGTCCAAGAATAGTTACAGCTAAATGATTTGCCTTGTCGCAGCTCGTCAATGAAAGTGTTGACTCTCATCTTCCCATTGATCAAGAACTGCAATGTGACGTTGGTCTCTGCGAAAGTGCCTATGTTGCGAACTGTCATGTTTACGATCATTGTCTTGCCACTCGTCAAGTGATCTTTGCTGGCCAATCTTTCCAGCGTAGCTTGGAGGTCATGCACGACCTGATCACATCTTGCAGGCGGTATCGCCAAGAACGGCATACTCGCCAAAAGAAGAGTTAGCGTAGTGGCTAACAGGGTCTTTTTGTTCATTGTTTTTCTCCTCAATTTCCTTTCTGTTAGGATTTATCGTCCAACGAAGGAGACTAATCCTGATTGCATATCCAATGCCATAAACTCTTAAGGCTTGTGAAACAATGTTCTGGTTCAGTACACTGGTTGACCTATCCAAGAATTGCAATATCCGAAACACAATCCAAGTTCTTATGAAGTACGCATTGATTTCTTCTGGACGCAATGCACCCTCTTCAGGTTCAACGATCAAAAACATAGAGTTGCGCGTTTTCAAAAAGAAAAAAGGAAGGAGAAAGGTTACTTTACGGCGTTTCTTGTTGCGAAGGCTACTCCCATGGCACGTTTGCGGTCGGCTTCGATTTGGTATGCTCTGGTATCTTGGTATTGGTTCCAGTCTGTTGCACAGGCTGTGGCCTCGCTTGGGCCTGCGGTGTTGCATACGTCCGTTCCGAGTGCTCGGGTGAACGGGTTGTGTTTGGGAGTTCTGGCTTTCGCGTGCCAAGTTGGGTGTTTTCTTCCTATCTTGAACATGTTTGTTTCACCATCCTGTTAGGCATCTTGTCATTAAGACGCTCATCTTACTACTAAGATGTACGTAACTTATAAATATTTCCATCTTAATAGCAAAACCCTTTTATACATACTCATGCACTAGCTTAGTGAGGTAGATGGACATGAAAGCAATAAAGACAATAAGCGATCCGGAAGCCTTCAAGCTGTTCGCCGACGAAACCAGACGCAAGATCGTGTTCCTGCTGCGCGCCAAAGAAATGACCGTCAGCCAGATAGCGGAAGAGCTGGACATCACGCCACAGACGGTTTACCACCACATCAAGAAACTGGTGGAAGGAGGAATGGTGGAAGTGTCACGCGAAGTGCGTGTGGACCACCTGATCGAAAGCTACTACCGAGCCACAGCCGAAACATTCCACTTCACCATTGGAAAGACCACGAAAGCCACAAACGCACTTAAGGAACAGACAGAAGCAGCGCTAAGTGCTCTAAAGAGGATCGGTTTCAAGCTACAGTATGATGATAAGGTAGTTGCTAAGCTGGTCGAGTTGAAGAAGGAGATGAACGAGTGTTGTGGCCTTGAGGAACATGAAGATGCATTGTCAAAACTGGACGACGTTGATATACTTGCGAAGCTGGAAGCTGAAGAATACGCAGCCATCCTTTCAGGCTCCGAAGAAGCGCAAGCAAGAGAAGACGAAATCCAAAAGAAATTCAGAACCCTACTACGATCACTAATCAAAAAATAGGCAACAACAACTTACAGCTATCAAGAAAAAGAAAACGTTAGGAAACCAACTGGGACGACATTGCATCCACGAGTCTCCGCGACGATAGCGTAAAAATGCGCACGTCAAACATAACTGGCTAGAAATCAGAATTCAGGCAAGTATTCGTGTGTTTAGTACGAGCAATGCTTTTATTCAAAGTTGTCTTACTCCTAATTGGCATATCAGAATAGAGGAAAAGCGGACTAGTAGTTAGAATTTCGGAAGATATTGTCTCACTTGTGTGATTCCGCGAAACGTAATTCCTTCTATGCTCTTTCAAGGTCTTGTTCGATCAGCTAGACGTTGTTTTCACGCAAACTGTAAATAAAGTCAGCCGCGTTAACCATAAACCGGGAAATCATGCCGAAAACTGGATCTGCGAGACTTCTTCGTTCGAGGTTCGTTCCCCCTACTCAGACTTACTTGGGCAAAGTTGCAGAGGTCAGGCTTGGCGCCACGAAGCGTGAGGGTGGAACCCGTGGCAGAAGCATCATTATCGGAGGCGAAACGGCGCCTGCATTCTACACTTTTGAAAAGCTTACTACACATCCGCCCGCCGTGGCCTTAGACATCTTCGACATGAAAGTCTCTCTCCCTCGAGCAGTCAAGATGCATGTACAAGAAGTCATGGAAGACCCTGCACAGTGGGCCAAACTTGCGGTCAACAAATTTGAAGCTGACCTCGTGACAGTGCACTTAGTGAGCACTGATCCGCTCATAAAGAATACTTCACCCAAACAGGCCGTGAAAACCATCGAAGAGGTGGCTCAGGCCGTAAGCGTGCCAATGATTATCGGCGGATGCGGCGACCCAGCCAAAGACATGAACGTTTTCGAAGCCGTCGCAGAGGTCTTCAAAGGGGAAAGGTTACTCATAAGCTCCGTCACCCGTGACATGGACATTGAACGATGCGCAAAGTTCATCAAAAAGTATGGACATGTGGCGTTGGCTTTTACGCCTATGAATATGAACTTGGCAAGAGAGCTGAACCGCAGACTCGGTGAACATCTGTCGAAAGAGGACATCGTGATGGATATGACCACCGCCGCGCTTGGCTATGGTCTTGAATATGCCTTCTCCAACATGGAGAAGGCGAGACTTGCGGCGTTGGCAGGCGACAGAGAGCTTGCGCATCCCATGTCGTCTGGGGCGGCGAATGCTTGGGCTGCGCGTGAGGCGTGGATGGAGATGAGCCCCGAGTGGGAGCCCCGCGAACTGCGTGGGCCTCTGTGGGAATTGGCCACGGCTCTGCCGCTTCTGCTCGCAGGCGTGGATCTATTCATGATGATGCACCCTGCAGCCGTGAAAGCCCTCAAAGACACGATCGAACAGTTGACCAGCCAAACCCACGGCAATGTTGAGAGGTTCACCGATTGGGTTTCCGAAAAAATCGCGCAGGAGCGAGCCATCGCATGACTCGCAGAGAGTTGAGCCCGATTGACGTTTACAAGCTTCTGCCTGAAACGAACTGTAGAGAATGTGGCGAAAGAAACTGTTTGGCCTTTGCCACGAAGCTGGTGAACCGCGAAGCCTCCTTGAAGAAGTGTGCCACGCTTCTTGAGAGAAAGAATGCTGAAGCATATGAAAGACTGAAGGATCTGCTGGCGCCTGCCGTCAGGGAAATCACCATAGGCACGGACAAACATGCCGTAAAAATAGGCGGCAAGCTGGTCATGTACCGCCACGAGTTCGCATACGCCAACTCAACAGCCATCGCAATCGACATGACTGACGAAATGTCTGAAAACGAGCTCTCTCAAAGACTTCACAGAATAGAGCAATTCAGCTTCGACTACATTGGACAGCCGCTCAAGCTTGACATGATAGCGGTTCGTTCAACATCAAACGACCCTGCAAGGTTCGCTGCCACAGTTAGGCATATCACTGCGAAAACAAGTCTGCCCCTCATGCTCTGCTCACTGAACCCACAAGTCCTCAAGGCTGGATTGGATCCTGCCCGAGATCTTAGGCCGCTTTTGTATGCGGCAACGAAGGACAATTGGAGGGCCGTGGCTGACTTGGCGCTGGCCTGCGGATGTCCTTTGGTGGTTTCCGCACCTGGCAACCTGAGCCTGCTGAAGTCTCTGACGAAAACTTTGCTCGCATACGGGATCACGGAGCTTGCGCTGGACCCAGGTACGAATTTGCGCGGTGGTTTGAGCGAGACCTTGAACGGTTTCACGATGTTGCGTAGGGCTGCCTGCAAGCTTGGCGATGAGCTTTCTGGTTTTCCGTTGGTAGGCGTGCCCATGGTTGCATGGACGGATAAAGAGGGACATTCTGAAGATCTTGTGAGATGGCGGGAGGCCTATTCGGCTTGTATGCTTATGGTTCGGTACGCAGACCTGCTAATATTGCATAACGTTGAAGGCTGGGCGTTGTTGCCGCTTGTTTTGTTGCGGCAGAATCTCTACACCGATCCGCGAAGGCCAGTGTCTGTCAAGGCAGGATTGAGAGAGTTCGGCAAGCCAAACGAGAATTCGCCTGTGATGTTCACGACCAACTTCGCGCTCACGTACCACACGGTAGCTTCAGACATTGAAAAGGCAGACCTGAACGTCTACCTGCTCGTCATCGATACGGAAGGCATAGCCGTGGATAGCGCTGTGGCCGGAAGAAAGCTCACGGCGGAGAAAATCACTGAAGCCCTGAAAGCCTCGAGAATAGCAGACAAGGTCAAACACAGAAAACTCGTAATCCCCGGCAAAGCGTCACGCCTCAGCAGCGAAATCGAAGAACTAAGCGGCTGGCAAGTGCTCATAGGCCCGAAAGACTCGTCGGCAATCCCCAAATTCCTGCAGGAAAAGTGGCAAACACATCAGCAATCGTGATGACGCCGCCTGTAGATGCGGCTTTCTGTCAAGTTTTCTCATCGTAAGCGTCGATCAAGCAGTTGAATGAGAACTGTTTCAGTTGAACGCTTCCTTTTGCGCTTATGAGGAAGGTTTTGAAGTCTTGAAGCGAGTCGCCCCAGTCTCTCCTGAAAATGTGATAGAAC
Source organism: uncultured Candidatus Bathyarchaeia archaeon (assembly GCA_964354055.1). Taxonomy (GTDB): domain Archaea; phylum Thermoproteota; class Bathyarchaeia; order Bathyarchaeales; family Bathycorpusculaceae; genus DATKKK01. The sequence continues at coordinate 4,821 of CAYGYI010000059.1, forward strand.
TTCACGAAATCCGCATAGTCCTTATGTACCGTTACCATGACGGCGTCTGCATCCATTCCTTGACCTGTGCTCAAAAACATCACGTTAGGCTGTTCCTGCGCCCATTTCCCGCCTTTTTCCCACAATGGCTGAACAAGCTGTTTCGAGCGTGCAAATGTCATGGCTATTATGTCAAAGCCCAGATAGGACAGGTTCGGAATGATGGTGTACTGATCTATTGCATCCTTTTCCAGAACCTTTCTCAGGCGTGTTATCGTAGGCTGGGAGATCCCGAGGCTCTTTGTCAGCTCTCGATCGCTACGTTTTGAATTTTTGATTAACGCAAAAAGCAGTTTGACCAGGTTCTCTTGTTTCATGCATAAGATTAACGTCGAAACCTTTTATGAAACTTTGCATCAAAGCCACTTGATATGATACCATTCCCTCCTTTTGACGGTTGGGTCTTGATGGTCATTCAATTAATCTTTCTGCTTATGCAATCAAACATACCATGACGAGATGCGGTTAGTGTCAAACTGAACCTTGAGAGGCTAGCTTGTTTCGCTTCTTTCGATTATTCTCGGTATTATCCATTCAAAACCTACGGCCATCAGGTGGACGCCTGCAGCTTTTGTCTGGCTACGGATGCCGCGAACCATGTCTGCAAATACTTCTATGTTTTCTTCTTGGAATGCTTCTTTGCTCTTTTCTCTGGCCCTGCGGAGACGTTGTTCCAGTTCCTCCGGCACTTTTATACCTGGAACGTATTTGATCATCCATTCTAGCATGGCCAGCGACTTGAACGGTGCCACACCCAGTAACACAGGGGTCTTTAGGTAGTCGGAAGCGTCCAAGAAACGCGTAGCCTGTTCCAAGCTGTAGACACATTGCGTTTGTATGAAGTCGATGCCAAGCCTGACTTTCCTCTCGATTTTCAGAATTTCAGGCTCGAATGGTTCTGCGTTTGGCGAGGCAGCCACACCTATATTGAATTTAGGCGGGTTCTCGATCTTGTTGCCGTTGAGGTCGGTGCCTTCATCTATGATTTTTCTCAGCATGTACACGAATGTCGCAGAGTCCAAGTCGAATACAGGTTTGGCCTGAGGCGTGTCGCCCACGGTGGTATAGTCGCCTGTAAGCGCAAGAATGTTTCTTATTCCCAACTGGCCTGCGGTCAAGACATCCGACAGCAAAGCCAGACGGTTTCTGTCTCTTGCAGTCATCTGGTAGACGGCTTCAACGCCTACGTCCTTCTGGATCAGGTAAGATGGAACGAGGGCGTTCATGAAGCCGAAGGCCGTGGGGTTGTCTGTGATGTTGATTGCCACTACATGATTCTTGAGCGTTTTGGCGCCTTCAATCACGTCATTCAAGCTTGTGGTCTTTAAGGGTTCAAGCTCTCCAGTGTAAACGAACCTTCCTTCCAGCATCAGCTTCATCAGATCGCTGTAGGCAGCTCTCTTCTTCACTGCCTCAGAAATCTCGCCCAACTCCACTGTCGTTCTGGTCCTTTCTGCAATTTTCTCTGTGTCCAGTTCTCTCGGTGGCTCCGAGATCCTATAGTCGCGCGGAGGCCTGAATTTGGTAAACAGGTCCAGTCTGTTTCTGTTCTTCAATCTCCTGTAGATCTGCACCCACGCACAGTCTTTTCTCCAGCCGCCAGCCTCGCACTTTCCGCCAACCTGCCCACCGCACGGTCCGTTCAGGAGACTTTTGGCACATCGGGTTATGGGGCATATTCCGCCTGTTTCGAGAAGGATGCAGTCTCCGCAGGCTCTGCATTGCTCGTGGAATCTGTTGTCTGTAGCGTTAATTCTGCCGAGAAACATGGTGTCGTTGGCTGGAACCACAGGTTTGTCGGGGTACAGGTCTGCCAGCGTTTGGACGCCGACGCCGCATGCTAGGCTTATTAGGGCATCGTATTGTATGGCAAGCTGTCTTGTGGCGTTTTCAGTCGTTTGCTTGTTGCATTGCCATGAAACTACGGTTGAGTCAATTCTGGAGTTTTCGATGTTTTTGGCTTTGCGGTGTGCTTCCAGCATGGGTTTCAAGGCTTCAGCCTGTTTTTTGCCTCCGTTTTGAAGGGTAGCTGCGCATCCACTGCAGCCTACTATGAGCAGGCTCTGGAAGCTGTCGGTGATTTTGAGAATGTCTTCTGCGTTTTTCGGTTGAGTCACAATCAACTGTTGGATTTTCTCCTTAGAAGGATTCGTATGAGCAGAGCGCGGTCATATAAGAATTGCTGTATGGTGTTTTCAGACTATCAGCGCGGTGAGGAGGCTTGCCGACAGGCCGAAAAGTATCGGGAAGGGCAATCCTGGAAACATGCCTTTCTTCTCCAGCATCTTGAAAGATAGAATGCAGCCAACTAGGATGCCTGCGACTGAGGCTGCGAACGCGGCGTAGCCGAAGTACAGCAGCATGTGACCAGAGAGCATGGAGTAGAATGTCAGGTCGCCTAGGCCCATCTGGATGTCTTTGAAGCTGTAGCTGAGGCCTCGCAGATGTTCTAGCCCGCCTTGAGCTATCTTGCCCACGGGGCCACGGTAGACGGCGAAGGTATCGTATACCGCGAGGAACCCCAGAATGAGAACGGTGCTTAAGGTTGGGATGGAGTTGCCTAGGAAAGTGCCGAATGCTCCGCCTAGAGAGAGGATTACGAGGTTGCTGATTTTGCCGTGGGTTTTGAAGATGGCGAATACGCCTATTGCGGTTATGGGCAGCGCGAGGGTTAAGGTCAGGAGATCAGCGTATGGGAGGTTTGCGGTTGAGAGCAGTGCGGCAAGGTACACTACGGAGAGCATGAGGATGGCCGTGGTCAGTGCGAAGCCTGTGATGAGCGTAATTATTCTTTGGTTCTTTCGCTTCAGGAGAACATAGAGAAGTGTGGCGCCGATGGCCACGAGGATGACGAAGTAAGCTGCATTGGCCAGCGAGCCAACTCCCTCTTGAAACGGCGTGACTGGGACAAGCTGGATTTGTGCCTGCAGTAGTATGAGGGCGCATATGAAGCCGAATATGAGGCTTGCGACTATGGGTGTCAGGTGTATTAGGCCTGTTTTAGGTGTGCTGTTCAAGGGCTCTCGTCCTGCTTTTTCTTCAATTTTTCGAGTTTCAGGTAGCATTTGCTGCAGAATAAGCTTTGTTTTCGGTCGGTTTCGAATATGGAATTGGAGAAGTACATAACGCAGAACGGGTTGCTGCAGTGTTTCAGGCTCATGGTGTGACCAAGCTCGTGTACGGCTTCCTTCGTGGCCCTTTCAACAAAAAGATCAGCGTCCGACTTCCTCTTGTAAAACTCCTGTCTCAGTCTCCACAGCGAGATCAACGCTGCCTTTCCGGGGCTTTCTGCCTCGCCGAAAACGAAGCTTAACGGCGGAAGGTAGATGTCAGCGTCAACGATGCCTAGAACCTTATCCGTGGCGTTCGCGTTTTCGGCGTACACGCGGATTTTTGTCAGGATGACGTTTGAGCGGTGTTGTTGTCGGTCTTCATCGTAGGCGTTTTTTGGCAGAACCAGCGGTTTGGCGATTTGGATGTACGTGTTTTCGGGGAAGGCCATGCTTAGTCTTTCTTGGATTCTGGTGACGGTGTCCTGGTCTACTTGTCCCACGGTTAGGATTCCGATTTTCATTGAATTACCTTAGATCTTGAAGGTGTCTCCAGTTCTCGGTGCCACGGCTTCGAGGCCTAGTTCTTCGCGCACCCACTTCGCAAAGTATTCACAGTTGCCTTCAGCGCCGTGGACCACGTAGACTTTTGGATTTCCGCCTATGAGTTTGATGGCTTCTTTGAGTTCGCTTGCTCCGCAGTGCGAAGAAAAGTCGAAATGCTGGACTTTGGCCTTGATTTTGCGCATTTTTCCGTCGATCGTGCACACACCTTTCTCAAGCAGCTCTTTTCCGGGTGTGCCTGGGATTTGGTAGCTGACAAGGAAGACGGCGTTGTTGGCTCTTTTGCCGACTTTTGAGATGTAGAACATAGCTGGGCCGCCTTTGAGCATGCCCGCTGGAGTGATTATGACGGCTGGGTTTTGGGCGGCCTTTCTTCGGTCGCGCCAGCCTTCAACCCAGTTTGTGCCATGCACGGCGTCGGCGAAGGCTCTGGGATCTCTGAGAAACTCTGGATAACTCATCATGATACGGCTTACTTCTCGTGCCATGCCATCGATATAGACTGGGTATTCGAAGTGGTGTGCGGAGAGTACAGACATGAGTTCTTGTGAGCGGCCCACACCGAAGGCTGGAACAAGCACGGTTCCGCCATGCTCGACGATGTCGGTGCATGCGTCTGTAAAGCTTTTTTCGAGCTCGGGTCTTTGGGTGTGTTCTTCTGTGGCGTAGGTGCTTTCAGTTATGACGACGTCG
>CAYGYI010000060.1:0-9087 GCA_964354055.1 uncultured Candidatus Bathyarchaeia archaeon
TTGAGCAGGTCCCTGGATTCCGTGGCTCGATGATGTCGATGGGTTCGGCGGCCACTAGCCTAGGTTCGGTCGTGGGAGCTTCAGTGGGCGGGATTGCACTTATCTACTCCGACTATGAGGTTTTGGGAAGCATTTTGGGTGGCTTGGGCATAATATCGGCCTTGGTTTTTCAGCTTCTGACAACAGATCCTACGCGCAACGAAAACAGCAAGCAAACCTGAGACAGGCAGGCCACAGGTCAGAACAGCAACTTGCTGACGAGAAGCACGACGGACATCAGGACGATGGATTGCGAAACGAGCGTAATCCATTTTGGATTGTGTGTTGAGAGCTCCACTATTTCCTCTGCGAAGTGGCTTTCGTTTGTGTGTTCATATTGACTGGAGAGCGTGTGGAGCTTCCTGATGTTTCCGAAGACGTAGGCGTCGGCTGCGGATATGGCGAGCAAGAATGCTAGTAACAGTGGTTGTTTGCCGGCGAGTGCGAGCGTGAAGGCTGTGGCCATGAGTGCTAAGCCTGAGGTGAGCAGTGTCATGGCGAATAATGATGCGTTCTTAAGGCCCAGCGCCACGGTCAGCGTCCTGACGTTGCCAGCTTTGTCGCTGAAATAATCTCGGGTCTCGGTAGGTATGATGATGGCGTACACCGTCATGGCTTGGCCTGCGAGGAACAGGGCGAAAAGCGGGTCAAGTTGCGAGGCGACAGTGAGATAGACAAAGGTAACGGGCAGTATGCTGAGCACAAGTGTCAGTGAGAGCATGGCCAGCCATGAACGCGCCTTCAGCCTCAGCGGAGGCACATTGTAGGCGAACGTCAGAAACAGCGCCCCAAGCCACAAACACAGCAGAAGCGCGGATCTCGCTGCGAACAGCAGAAACGGAACAACTAAGGCCACACCTATAATCAGCTCAATAACCAGCGCAGTCTTGAGAGTACCTATCCCGAGTTGGTGCGTGGCCTCGACGAGATACCGTTTGCGAGGCTCCATCGAATCAAGTTCATGATCGCCGAGCGTATTCACCTGAGCACCAATAGCAGAAACAACCGTGATGATGAAAAACGACAGAACAGTCAGTGCAAGTGTCTGCGTGTTGAAAACTGAAGGGTCGAACCCCCAAGCGAGCCCCATAGCCAGTGAACCAATATTGGCAGGCAGAAACTCTGGCCTAGAAACAGTCTTCAGCAGTTCTAATCTCTCAAACATGTCGAACCCGCTGGAATCAACAATGGTCGGGGTTAAAAGCATACTGTACACATTACCCGCAAAGCATGGAAATGATCGCTTTGTCTAGACCCTTCGGTCTAGGTGGAAACCAACAAAGGCATACTCATCGAGGAGGCTAAGCGTTCCTTTTCTGGGGTTGGGTTTATAGGGTGGGTGTACCTAGTTTCGTGCAATAATGGTGTTGTGTATGAGTGGTGAGTTGGAGGGGCTTCCGCCTCAGGTTCAGGAACGTTTACTCAGACTTCAGCAGCTTCAGCAGACGCTCAACTCCGTGTTGGGCCAGAAGCAGCAGGTGGAGCTTGAAGTTGCCGAAATCGACCAAGCCAACAGCGAAGTTCAAAAGCTGAGCGACGACGCAACCATATATAAGGCATCGGGCTCGCTTATGTTCAAAACGGAAAAACCGAAAATAGCCACAGATCTCACGGAGCGCAAGGATCTTCTGAACACGCGCGTAACCATACTGATGAAGCAGGAAGAGCGGCTGAGAAGCCAGATCAAAGAAGTGCAGACCAAGCTGCAGCAGGACCTTAACCCTGTAACGCCGCAAGCATAGACGCTGAGGCCACGGGGGCAGGTGAAGAAGCCTTGGAAGACCTCGGAATTCCAGAACTGACCAGCGAGCAGACCGAAACACTGTGCACCGTTGCAGAGGAGGCAGCACGCAAGTATGTTGCTTCTAAGGTTTCGCAGAAAAAGCTTGAGGCACTGAACGTGTGCGCCGAGGTGAAGGGCACGAAGCCTGTGAGGCTTACTGTTGATGTGAACGTTGAACTGGTGCCTTCGGCTAAAGGCGTGAATTCCGAGAAGCTCGTGGACGAGGCAGTTGCCGTAGCCTTCAGGGCGGCTGAAAAATATCTGAGGGAACTCAAGTGTCCTTCAACGAAATAATTACCTTGATCAACACTCTAAACGCCAAACTCGTCGTACTCCTATGTCACCATAACGCTGATCCTGACGCGATATGCTCGGCTTATACTTTCGCAAGTCTTTTGAAGCAGACGAAACCGCAGATTGAAGTGGAGATCGGCGCCGCACAGGGCATAAGTCGTCTTTCAAAGCATCTTCTCAAGTTTCTGCCTGTTGACGTGAAGATGACGCCGAGCGTGGAGAAAGCTGACGTGATTGTGCTTTTGGACACGAACACGATTCAGCAGCTGGACGGGCTTGCTGATAGGATTCGCAGGTCTAAGGCGCCGCTTGTGGTGATTGATCATCATGCGGCTCATCCTGAAACGGAGCAGATGGCCACCATATGCCTGACCAGCGAAGAATCATCCTCCACTTGCGAAATCGTCTACAACCTCTACAGAGAAGCAGGCCAACCGCTTGGCGCAAACGAGGCTAAAGCCCTGTTTCTGGGCATAGCCTTCGACACACGTCACTTCGTACTCGCCAACTCCACCACGCTCAAAAACATAGCCGCGCTCATAGACGCAGGCGTCAACGCGCAGGAAACTCTTTATCTGCTTTCGCTACCGATGGACTTTTCGGAGCGCGTGGCCCGCCTTAAAGCCTGCCGCAGGGCGAAGCTGTTCAAAGTCGGCGAATGGATAATCGCCCTGTCGCATGTAAGCGCGTACCAGGCTTCAGCTGCCAGGGCACTAATTGAGCTGGGAGCTCACGTGGCCGTGGTGGCAGGCCAGAAGAATGACAGCCTCGAGATCAGCATGCGGGCAAGCCTCGAATTCTTCAAGAAAACAAACGTTCACTTAGGTCGAGACATCGCTAACCCACTTGGCGAATCGATGAACGGCATGGGCGGAGGCCACTCTACTGCTGCAGGCGTCAACGGAATGGGCGACATCGACACAGGCCTCAAGCGGTGCTTGCGTCTTCTGAAAGAGAAGATAAGGGGTCAGTAGCCAGAATCAGGTAGCTACTCTTAAATGAACGGTTTGCGCGCTTTAGATTAATCAGGCGGCACCTTTATGGCCTTGATCGAAACCAGAAACGTCACGTACACTTATCCTGGCGCCGCGAAACCTTCAATCACGGATGTTTCCATCAGAATCGAGAAAGGCCAGTTCACGCTCATCACAGGTCCAAGCGGCTGCGGAAAAACCACCCTCTGCAGATGCTTCAACGGTCTCATACCACACTTTTATCAAGGCGAACTGAAAGGCGACATAACCGTCGCTGAACTCAACATCTCCGAACACCCCATCTTCGACCTAGCCAAGCACGTTGGCTTGGTCTTCCAGAACCCTGAAAACCAACTTTTCGCGCTTTCAGTCGAAAAAGACGTGGCTTTCGGCCTCGAAAACCTAGGAGTATCACGCCCAGAAATGCGCAAACGCGTAGACGAAGCCCTTAAGCTGACGGACATCTATGATTTGCGAGAGCGTGCACCGCATGAACTTTCAGGCGGTCAACAGCAACGCGTGGCCATAGCTTCAGTTCTAGCAATGCAGCCCGAAGTCATAGTCCTCGACGAACCCACCAGCTTCCTCGACCCACTCAGCGCCAAGAAAATCTTCGAAGTCATACACGACCTCAACAAGCGCCTAAACATAACCGTCGTGCTCGTTGAACACAGGCTTGACCTGACGGCGAAGTACACCGACCACATCATCATAATGGACGAAGGCAAAGTGGTGCAGGACGGCGACCCGCGCGAGATTCTGCGGTCAGAAGAGGCTCGGCTTATAGGCAGCGGCATCCCCAAGGCCACGAGGCTTTACCAGATACTCAAGAATAACGGCGTGAACCTAGGAGACCAGATCCCGCTGTCCTCAGAAGACATGGCCAAGCTTATACGGGAGGCGCTGACCGCGCAATGATCAAGGTCAGGGACGTCTATTTCTCGTATCCGAACGGTGTGGAGGCGCTGAAAGGTGTGTCTGTCACTGTTCAGGACGGCGAGTTCGTGGCCATCATGGGGCAAAACGGTGCGGGCAAAACCACGCTGGTCAAGAACTTCAACGGTCTCCTCAAGCCCGCACGCGGAAACGTGCTCGTGGACGGCATCGACACCACCAAAGCCAGCGTAGCGAAATTGGCACGCAATGTGGGCTTCGTTTTCCAGAACCCAGACAGCCAGCTCTTCAGTGAATCCGTTGAGGAGGAAATAGCCTTCGCCCTCAGAAACTTCGGTTTCGAAAAAGACACCGTTGAAAAGCGCGTTACGTGGGCGCTGAACCTTCTGGGTCTGACGCAGTACAGGAAGATCTCACCTTTCCTGCTCAGTGGAGGCGAAAGAAAACGCGTCGCATTAGCCTCGGTTCTGGCGTGGGATCCGAAGATGCTCATAATGGACGAGCCCACCATAGGACAGGACTACCAGCAGAAGGAGAAACTGCGCCAATTCATCATGCAAATGAAGACTCAGCGCAAAACCATCGTCGTCGTCACACACGATGTCGAGTTCGTGGCTGAATGCAACCCACGCGTACTGCTCATGCGAGAAGGCAAGATCATCGTTGACGGTGAGGCGCGCAAGGTTCTCACTGATTTAGACATGCTCGCACAGGCCTCCATCGTGCCTCCACAAGTAACCCAGATATTCCTTGAGCTCTCTGACTTAGACCTGCCCAAGAACATTATAGATGTCTACGAGGCACAGCGAATACTTCTAACCAGACTTGGGAGGGCGAGTTAGTGAGTGTTTTCAACGGTCTCAAGTTCCGTAAAGTGTACTCGCCTATTCACAACCTCGACCCTCGAATCAAATTCATTTATGTGTGCGCCATCTTCGCCGTGGCCATAAGCTTCTGGGAGATCCTGCCTTTGATCGTGCTTTTCCTGATGCAGGTTCCATTCGTGTTGCTGGCGGGCGTCAAGCGTGAGTGGCTGAACTCTATGCGTGGAGCGGCCTTCCTCGCCACAGTGATATTCCTCACAAACTTTGTTGCCTCATACTTCAGCGCAGGTTATGTGATCACCGCAAAGAACGTCGAAAACGCAGCAGCCATGACTCTGCGTTTTGTCGTACTCGTCGAATCTTTCTCCGTGTTCTTCCTGACCACTTCGCCTGACCACTTGGGCCTTGCGCTGGAACAGACCCACGTGCCCTACGAGTTCGTGTTCGCCTTTACTACTGCCGTGCGCTTCGTGCCTGTGCTGGCTGAAGAGGCACAGTCGATCATGGATGCGCAGAAAGCCCGAGGCCTTGAGCTTGAACGCGGCAACTTCCTCAAAAGAATCCGTAACTACATTCCCATCCTCATCCCATTGATCGTGAGCGCCATCCGTCGTAGCCTCGAGCTTGCCGAGGCTATGGAATCCAGAGCTTGGGGCGCCACTAAGAAACGCACAAATCTCTACGTGCTTAAGATGCATAGAGGCGACTTTGCGTTGATAGGCATATCTGTGCTGGTAATAATAGTCGCGATTTACGTGCGTCTATATGTCGCCGTGCCCTCTGTAAATGAGCTTTTGAGAAATGTGACCTAAACCGTAAGGCTTTTAATGCGGGCGATTGTGTAAAGGGTTTCTCGGGAGCCTGAAAGAGCTTGAAATGGCTAAAGGCAGCGGCAGAGGAAATCGTCTCCTGCATTGAACGCAGCATTGAAGATCTTGACATGGACTCGGTTGAGGACTTCATCAGCCTCCTGCTCAAGGCCAAGGACAAGAAAATCTTCATCGTAGGCATGGGAAGAAGCGGCTTCGTAGGCCGAGCCTTCGCACTGCGCCTCATGAATCTGGGCTTTAATGTCTACTTCCTAGGCGAAACCATCACACCGGCCGCTGGAAAAGGCGATGTGCTCATAGCCATCTCAGGAACAGGATCCACAAAAATGGTGCTCACAGCCAGCGCAGCCGCAAAAGACATCAACGCCACCGTCGCGGCAATAACCTCATTCCCCAAGTCACCGCTGGGCAAGATGGCAGACAAAGTCGTGCTGATAAGAGGCAGAACAAAAGAGGGTTCGCCAAAAGAGGATGACTACTTGGCGAGGCAGATCATCGGCGAGCGTGAGCCTCTAACGCCGCTAGGCAGCATTTTCGAAAACAACTGCATGGTGTTCCTTGACAGCCTCGTCGTGGAGTTGATGCAACGTCTAGGTCAGCGTGAAGCGGACTTGAAACGCAGGCACGCCACAATCGAGTAACCTGACTCTCTTAGCGCTTGACGTTTTTCTTTGTATAATCTTCTTTAAGCTTCTCAGCCAACTTGCCGTCTTTCACGATGAACGCGCCACGGTATCCGCAGTTTCGACATTCCCATACAGACCACAACTGCGGAAGACCTGAGGCCCAGAAGACATTGGTTGAGCCGCACTTTGGACAGAAGGTCATGCCTCGCGTCTTGGTTTTGTTGTCGCTCTTTGAGGCTTCTTCATTTTCTGGTGTCGGTTCCATGGCTTGTCGTTTCATTATTAGACGTTTGTGGCTCTTTTGGGTTTTGCCGGATTTTATGGTGCTAATGATTGGAAGTGCATATCACTTATTAAGACTCACTACACACTATATTCTATTCGTGAAACATCATTCCGTACCCTAAACAGTAGAAAGCCAATGGTGAGGCGGCCAATGCCGAACGCGTCTAAAACAGTTGAAGAAACACAAGTAGGCATCACACTAAACGAAACCAGAAAACCGGCCGCTTTCCGAGAAGTCTACCCCATACAAGAGCCCTACGTCTACGCCGCCATCATAAAAGAACCGGAAACCCAAAAAATCCTCTACGAAGTCATAGAACCCACTTTGAAGCCTGAAGAGGAGAAACAACTGCAGGAAATCAAGAAATTCCTCATGGAAGAAGTAGACATCAACCTTAAAGACATTGAAACAAAAGAAAAGGCAGAAAGCTACCTCAAAGATAAAACCAAGGAGATAATCAAAAGATACCGTATCAAGGTTCAGCCAGAAGGCGTGGACAAACTCGTCTACTACGTTATCCGTGACTTTATCGGATACAGCAAGATTGATGCGTTGATGAAGGATCATCTAATTGAGGATATTTCTGCCGATGGCGTAGATATTCCGCTTTACGTGTGGCACAGACTTTACGAGTCGCTTCCCACGAACATTATATTCAAAGACGAGACTGAACTGGATTCGTTCATAATCCGTATGGCCTATCTTGCAGGCAAAAACATTTCCATAGCCTCACCCATGCTGGACGCCTCGCTTCCAGACGGTAGCCGCATACAACTCACATATGGAAGCGAAGTCACCAGAAGAGGCTCGACCTTCACCATTCGACGCTTCAAAGCTGACCCTCTCACCATCTCTGATCTGATCTCATTCAAGACGATCTCCTCTGAGATGGCCGCCTACCTGTGGTACATCATCGAAAACAGGGCTTCAGTGATGGTCGCGGGCGGCGTGGCCTCAGGAAAGACCACCATGCTCAACTGCCTGTCCATGTTCATCAAACCTGAAATGAAGATCGTGAGCGTCGAAGATACACAGGAGCTTAACCTTGCGCATGAGAACTGGATACCTTCAGTAGTAAGACTGGGCTATGGACATGAGGACAAGAGAAGCGGCTCGATAACGTTGTTTGATCTGTTGAAGGCAGCCGTCAGACAGAGGCCCGATTACATAATAGTGGGCGAGGTGCGCGGCGAAGAGGCTTACACACTTTTTCAGGCAATGGCCACAGGTCACCTTGGAATGTGCACCATACACGCAGAATCAGTCGAAGCCGTAATCAACCGCCTCGAATCCGAGCCCATGAACATACCCAAACCGCTCATCGCCATGACTGATGTAATAATGGTCATGACAAGAACCGAAATCAACGGCAGACCAGCCAGAAAAGCAAGCAGAGCCGCGGAAGTCAACGACCTCGATTCAAAAACAAGGGACATAAAAACCGACGAAGTTTTTGCTTGGAACCAGAAGGCTGACAGCTTCGCCTTTTCTGGCCACAGTGCCATCGTTGAAGAGAACATGAAAAAGCAAGGCATCACTGAGGAAGACATCAAAGCCGAACTGAACGCTAGAAAAACCGTTCTTGAGTGGATGGTTCGCAATGGCATCCGCCGCTACGTCGACGTGGCTAACGTGATCAGAGAGTACTATGCTAACCCGAAACGCGTTTTTCAGAAGGCCAGAGTGGGACTCAAATGACAGACAACATGGCCCTCCAAAAGATCAAGACACTCATCACGCGTTTAACGGCAAAGCTTAAGCTGACTATTCCGAGACGCCAGAAAAGACAGCCGAAGCAGAAAACAGAACAGGCCAAGTTCACATTTGAAAATCCTCACTCACTGGCTTTCCAGCTGATCGGAGCGAAGACAGGACGCCTTCTGCCGCTTTTCGATGATTTAGACGTGAGACTGCAGCGCTCAGGCTTGAAAATTAACTTCAAAGCCTACATCAGCCTAACTGTTCTCGCATCGATTCTAACAACTTTCGTCACGCTGGCGCTCACGTCGTGCTTAGCGTTCATATTGTTTCATGTGCCGCTGATGGCTGCGTTTTTGTTCGGCGTCGGCGGTGGCTTATTCGCCTTCGCATTCTCATTCATTGCCTTCTACATCTATCCAACCTATCGCGCCGACAAGCTCAAAAGAGAGCTGGACGACGAACTACCATTCGCAACAGGCTACATGGCAATACTTTCGAGCGCCGGTGTTTCTCCTGAGAAGGTTTTCTATTCGCTTTCGAACATGACTGTTCCGCTTGTGGTTTCAGGCGAGGCCAAGGACATTGTGAGGGATGTAAGTCTTTTCGGGCGAGACATTATCTCGGCCTTAGAGGCTGAGTCCGGTCGTACTCCTTCTGAAAGGTTCCGTGAGATGATGGAAGGCTTTATTTCAACCATACATTCAGGCGGCAACTTGGCAGCCTATCTTCGCGAAAAATCTAAGCAGTATATGAGGCTTAAACACATTAGTCTCAAGAAGTTTTCGGACACGCTGTCAATATTGTCCGAGTTCTATGTAACCATTCTCGTGACAGGC
>CAYGYI010000061.1:0-9042 GCA_964354055.1 uncultured Candidatus Bathyarchaeia archaeon
AAGTCGTAACAAGGTGGCCGTAGGGGAACCTGCGGCCGGATCACCTCCTAAGAAACAAGCCTGATAAGGCCAACTGGAGGAGAACGGGAGCAACCAAAACAAACGCCAAAGCCCAAAAACACAACCACAAAAAAACGAATTCTCCAAAACATCCTTTCCCGCGAGAGCGCTGAGTCTGAGGCGGCGCCTGCGAGCTCAGTATCTATGTTCTAGGTTTTCTGTTTCGTCTTTATGAGCCATATGAGCAAGGCGCTTGTGGCCAGTAGTGCTATAGCGAATGTGAATGGTGCGAGTAGGCCGAGGCTCATGATTAGTATAGCGGCTATGAGCGGCGATACGGCGCCGAGGGCGTCGCTTGCGAAGTAGAACAGCGAGTAAGCTGTTCCGCCGCCCGTTCTGCCCATGAGGCTGGCCACAAGCGAAGTGGAGGGCGTCCAGATTGCCGCCAAAAACAGTTGATACATCAGAAACGAGAACGTGGCAAGCGGCAGAAACGGAATAGCGATAAAGCCTATGAGGAAAGCCACCTGTCCTAGAAAGAACAGGGCAAGCGCGTTCCTGTCGCCGAGCCTCGCGCTCAAGTAACCTGCACCAATGGAACCTACGATGCCTATCAGTGGTCCCGCGCCGAATATTATGCTGGCCGCCTCAACTGAAAGATTTTGAGCCGAAGTCAAATAAGTTGTCATAAACGCGAACACGCCATTGTTCGCCAAAGCATTAAGTCCCATCGCGGAAAGCAAAAGAAAGAACCCGAAAGGAAGGATAGGCCTCCTCGAGACGTTGTTGCTCTGCGTCTTATCTGATACTGCGTTTGCCTCTTTCAGTGTTTGCCTTGCGAGTTGGGGGATGTTTGTCCGTGCCACGAAGGTGGCCCAGGCCAGCAGTGGAGCCGAAAACAGCAGGTAGCAGTTTCGCCACCCTATCTGAGGCATGAGAAGGCCTAGGGCGATCGTTCCCACAGACTGGCCTATGCAGCCTGATGCGCCGTGCAGTCCCGTGGCCCTGCTCCGTTCAGCTTGGCTCGGGAAAAGCCTGCTGACGACGCTGAGACCAGGCGGATGGTAAAGCGTCACCGAAATCATGATCAAGGATAGACATATCAGCAGAACTAGGGCGCTGGGTGACTGGCTTAGAAATATCGCGGAAACGCCGCTTATGAGCATACTCAACACTATGAACGGTTTTGAGCCGAACTTGTCTGCGAAGATACCGGTCGGGATTACTATTGCGAGTCGGCAGAGGCTCGGCACTGTCACGAGCAGGCCTGCCTCGAAGATTGAGAGGTTGAACTCGGCTCTGAACACGGGCACCAGAGCGGGGTGCATGAGCAGATATATCTCGACAAACATGTGGCTCAGCCAGACCACGCTGAAAGGCCTGACAGCCTCGCCTCGCACCCTGAACAGAGACACCACAACACCCATTCATCCCCTCCCACCTAATCCCTAATAAGACGAACTGTCGCCTTGCGCGATTTAATCGGTAGATATTTGGGACTTACAATAACTTTTAAATGAACAGTCGTTCTATGTGTGCGTGAGCGCCTCGTCTGGTTCTCACATGGGGAAAACAAGTTGGAAATAAGCCGGAAAAAGCTTCGTGATGAGGTTCTTGAGCGAGTTAAATACGTTAGAACCTGCGTTTTGGCTAGGGAAGTCTGCTTGATCGTGCGCACAAACCGCGCAGTGCTGGAGCCGAAGGACGTTCAGGATATCTGCCTTTCAATCTCGAAGATGTGCAAAGAGGAAGGCTGCAAGGAACCCAGCGAGATGTGCCTGAAGGCCACAGAAGCAGTCAGCACAGGAGACGAGGCCAAGTACCTTGATCTCTGCGCTCAAAGCTGCATGAAATGCGGCGAAGCCCGCAAGCCACAGCCCGACAAAAGCCAATACGTCTCCTAAAAACGTGGAAAGTCTTTCAAACTGCCCCCTTCACTCGTAAAACGAGAGTAACCAACTGCGTTAGACAGGAGGTTAAAAAAGCTGTACCTTGCGCCATACGTTCCAAGTCCGCCGCAGGTAATACGCCACATGCTCATGATGGCCGAGCTGAAGCCAGGCGAAATCTTCTTCGACCTAGGCTCAGGAGACGGCAGAACCGTCATCATGGCCGTGAAAGACTTCGGCGCAAGAGCCGTGGGAGTCGAACTTCGCGAAGATCTCGTGAAGAAGGCGCTGAGCACCATCTACGAACAAAACCTCCAAGACAGAATCACAATCGTGAACGGCGACATATTCAACGTAGACCTCACAAGCGCAGACGTCATATTCCTCTACCTAACCACAAGCGCCAACGAGAAAGTCAGGCCCAAACTGGACACTGAACTGAAAAAAGGCGTCCGCATAGTCTCGCACGACTATGAAATCGTAGGCTGGAAACCAATCAAGGTAGACAATTTCTGCGAAAACCCAAGCCTAGGCTACCCTTCACACACCATCTACTTATATACGAAACCCTAACCACTGGGAAATGACAGCGCCATGCCACAGAAAGCCTTCAAAACACAGTATAGGGTAGCATGGGCAGACACCGACGCCGCACAAGTCGTCCACTACTCTAACTACTTCAGGCTGTTCGAAAAGGCCGAAGAGGAATTCTACAGGCATCTCGGATTCAGCTTCACCGACTTCAGAACACAGGGCCTCTGGTTTCCGCGAGTTGAAGCCTTCTGTCAGTACAAGAAACCTGCCAAATTCAACGACCTTCTCGAAATAGAGGTCACCGTCGAAGAACTAAAAGAAAAAGCAGTGAAATACAGCTTCAGAGTTCTGAACAAAGACACAGGCGAACTGCTGGCGCTGGGCCACGTAGTCGTCGTGGCAGCGGACAAGCAAGCAGGAAAGGCCACCCAGATTCCGAAGCACATCGCGGAGAAACTGAAGCCCTTCTGCAAGCAGATTTAATAAGCCTCAAGGCGATTCGAGTTTTCAGTGAAATGCGAAATGCAGTATGTTCCATGGCGAAACGTGTCTGACTGGCGGTGCCGCGGTTGCGGTGACTGCTGCAGACTTTACAGCGTGGTCATAAACGTGAGCGAATGGCTTCAGATCGCCAAGAACTTCGGCGTGGAACAGACTGTCTCAGGCTTGGATAAGCTTTTCATAAAGAGGGCTGACGACGGCTCCTGTGCCTTCTTGTGCAATCTTGCAGGTACATACCGCTGCGGACTGCAACACATGAAACCCAAAGCCTGCCAGCTGTGGCCCTTCAAAATCCTCAACATACCCAGATACGGCCTCACAAATGAAGCTGCCTACCCATTCGGCGAAGGCAAACTGTTCATCTACGTAGACTCGATGTGCAATGGCGTAACATACGGCAATCCAACATGGGAATTCGCAAACCAAACACTGAAAGAGTTCATAGAAATCGCTATGGGCATGCGAAACGTTCAGGCCAGAACCACTGAACGCACTCGCGTTTACGCGCCTCGGCTTAGTTTCGGCGAGTTGAAAGCTCGCAGGCTCTTCTAGGACATATATCAGTAAAATCTTATATATCAGGCAATTCTTATATAAGCCCCGGTTGCCGTCGGGGAAGAGTCTTTGACTGAACTTGAAAACAAGGAAACGGTGAAGGTCCTGAAGGCACTGGCGAACCTCATCAGACTGAAAATGATTGCCTCGCTATGCGATGAACCGAAAAACGTCTATGCCCTTGCCAAACAGCTCGGTCTGCCTTATCCCCTAGCGTATCTGCACCTCGGCGGTTTGAAGAAGTTGGGTTTAGTTAGAGAGGTAAGAGAGGTTAAGAAAGTGAAAGGGTTACCATCTGTAAAATACTATGCACCCTCAGACTTTAAGCTTCTCCTAACCCCGCAAAACATACAAAAAATGTTCCAAAAAAGAAAGGAGATGAAATAAATGATGCGAACATCCATCCTAACTGCCCTGTGCATAATTCTGCTCGGTTTCGGAGTCCCCGCCATCTGCGTCTACTCCTCAGTCCAATACGGATTCAACTACATCGTGGCAGGCTTAATTGCAGTCTTTGCGCTGGTCGTAGCAGGCATACTCGCCGTGATAGGCATAGCCATCGGCAGCGAACCAATATCTGAACTAATCTCGCCCTCGGAAAGAGAACAGCTTAACGCCCTCCGCGCAGAACAAAGAGCAACTCTGGAAGAAATGGACGAAATCGTGGCGATTCTGAAGGAAATCAGAGAAGTGCTCAAAGCTGCAGAAGAATAGGGTGAAATCAGCATGGCGAAAGACCTGAAATACTTGAAATATTCCGACGAAGAAATTGCAGTCGAAACTAGGAAGCGAACCAGAGAAATGAAGGAGCTGCTTGCCGAGATTCGAGATTTGCTAAGATCAACTGGCGGACTCGAGTAGGCGATGTGTGAATGAGTGGAGAGGAAAAGCGCAAACTGTACGAGAAAGAACTTCAAGAAACTGGAGAATTTCTAACAGCGCGCATAAGTGGCTCAGGAAAAGTGTATGTTGAGGGAGTAGGTACCATCCACGTGTCTGGTTCAGGACAAGTTTCGCAAGACGAGATAAGAATCAGCGGAAGCGGCAGACTCCCCGGTGGGCTGAAGGTCAAGAGTGTGCACTGTTCAGGAAGCGTCACTGTGCAAGGCGACATTGAGGCTGAAGATCTAAGTTTTTCCGGCTCCGCATCCATAGACGGCAATGCCACAGCGAAAAGATTGACAGTGGCCGGAAGCCTCTCCGTCTACGGGGAGGTCAAAGCAACACTCGTGGAAACCGCAGGTTCATGCAGATTCGGCAAGGGAGTCGAGGCAGTAGATGCACTGCGCATGGCTGGCTCATTGAGGGCTTTAGGCGATGTGAAAGCCAAGAATCTGGTTGAGCTTCGTGGAGCGTTTGCCGTAGATGGAAGAATTGTTACCAACAGGTTCGAGGCAAGACTGGTCAGATCAGGCATATCTGAATCGCATGTCTTTGGCGGAATCCAAGCTGGTAGCGTCAATGTTAGGAAAAGAGAAAGAGGCGTGATGATTTTCGGCCTATCAATACTCGGCAGATTCTTCGGTGAAGGCAGGCTCCGCACGACCAGCATCATCTCAGATGGAAAAGTATACTTGGAGAACGTAGACTGCGACGATGTTCAGGGATGGGACGTGACTATAGGCAAAGGCTGCACGATAAGAGGGAAAACCAGCTATTCTAACACGATTTCAGTGGACCCATATGCGAAGCTTGCGTCCGCTCCTCAGAGACTGAGCGTGGAGAAGTGAGAATCATGGAAAATGCAATAGAAGCAAAGAGTCTAGTCAAGGTCTATCGCAGCAAAGAAAACGTGGAGGCCTTGAAAAGCGTTAGCATCACCATAAAGAAAGGCGAGCTTTTCACCCTGCTAGGCCCGAACGGCGCAGGCAAAACCACGTTTCTGAGAATAATTTCCACGCAGTTGATGCCAACAAGCGGAGATGTCAAGGTTCTTGGATATGACGTGGAAACGCAGCCTGAAGAAGTGCGAAAACACATAGCCGTGGTTCCGCAGGACGTTGCCACCTACGCTAACTTCACACCGTGGGAGTATGCGTACTACTTCACCTTGTTGCGTGGTGTCTCCAAGTCCGATGCTAAAAGCGCAGCTGAAAAGGCCCTTAAGGCTGTCGAGCTCTGGGAACTGCGAAACCGCACGTGCGCCACGCTCTCAGGCGGAGAAAAAAAGCGC
The DNA here is from genome assembly GCA_964354055.1 of uncultured Candidatus Bathyarchaeia archaeon. Classification (GTDB taxonomy): domain Archaea; phylum Thermoproteota; class Bathyarchaeia; order Bathyarchaeales; family Bathycorpusculaceae; genus DATKKK01. The sequence continues at coordinate 5,653 of CAYGYI010000061.1, forward strand.
GCTATAATCGCCGCAGCCTTGGCCTCTGATGCTGACATCTTCATGCTTGACGAACCTACAAGCGGGTTGGATGCCGTGGCTCGAAGAAACGTCTGGGCAGTTCTGCGAGAAATGGTTGAGCAGGGCAAAACGATCCTTCTTACCACTCACATAATGGAGGAGGCTGAGATGGTTTCGGACAGACTCGCTATAGTTCATAAGGGCGCGTTGCTCGCCGAAGGCACGCCTGAACAGATTAAACGCCTCGCCAAAGAGAGGTTCCGCGTCGTCGTGGAAGGTGACCTGAAAAACCTCGGTCTCGCTGTAAACGGAAACCACATAGTCAGATTCGGCAGCAAAAACATCATCTACGTCAAAGACGAAAACGAAGCTATAGACCTCGTTGGAAGGTCGCTTAAAAACGGCTTGAAAGCTGAGACAGCGGCCATCACGCTTGAGGATGTCTTCGTGAAGCTTGTTGGGGGAGAAATGGATTGAAACTCAAAATCGTGAAAGACATACTGATAATCACGGCGCTGAAGGCCTTCCCAGACCTCAAAAGACAGCCACTAATGCTGTTCCTCGTCGGACTGATCAGTTCGTTGCCACTGTATTTCATCGTGGTCTTAGGAGGCAACTTTGGCCTCGGCCTGATTGGAGCCATGGTTTCAGCAGCCAGCTTCATAGGAATGTCTGCGGCCATACAGGACATAGCCTTTGACAGGTACGTCAAAATTCGCGAAATGATAATCGCGATGCCCGTTCATCCCATCTCCTACGCGTTGGGTGTAGCTTTGGCGCCGCTTTTGCTGTCCGCGCCGAGTCTTGTCTTCTTCGGAGTCATAGCTTTGCTTGTGGGCGGCCTGACGCTTACATCTCTGCTTTGGGCGACAGTAGCCGTGGTTCTGTGCTGGGCGTGCATAAGCAGCCTCGGCTTCCTGATATCTACCTACCTCCAAAAGGCAAGCACGTACACGTTGAACAGCCTGTCCAACATATTAGGCATCGTGCTAGGCTTCATACCACCAGTCTACTATCCAGAGGAGACTCTTGGCAGCTTCAGCTGGATAGCATCCATATTCCCAACCTCAAACGCTGCCAGCCTCATCAGATTCTACTCAGGAACCTTAACATTATCCTCGGAAAGCCTGATCGCGCGCTGGGCAATCCTGATACTCACAACCATCATCTGTGCAGTGATAAGCGCAACCAAGTCTAGATGGCGGGAACCCTAGACCTTTGGAGAAACAGCGTCACTGCTTAAAATCACCTGAATATAGGCCTTTACTGCATTCAGCAAACAAAAAGCAGAGTTCCTAACGCGCCTTTTCTCTGGCTGTCGTCTTCTCTTCTTCTAGCTCCTTGACGCGCGTTTCAATGAATTCCGTGACTTTTTCTTGGCTGAACTTCTTTTCTGTTTTTTGTTTTTTCAACTGTTCCTCGATTGTCTTTAGGACTTTTTCGACGTCGAAGGGTTTCATTATGTAGCCGTCTGCAGCCTTGTTTATGGCCTCAACTGCGTTCTGCAGTGAAGGATAGCCCGTTACGATTATCTTTCGCATTTTCGGAATGGTTTCTTTGATCTTTCCCAAGAGCGTGGTGCCTTCAATATCCGGCAACCTGATGTCTATCAGTGCCAAATTGTAGAACTTTGTGTCTGTCTTTTCTATGGCTTCTTTTCCATTCTGCGCCGTATCCACTATGTATCCGTTTTCTTCCAGTATGGTTGCTAGGACTTTTCTTATGCTTTCGTCGTCGTCGATGATAAGGATTCTGGCAGGTTCACCCATACTTTTTCACCTCCCTCTGACCTTGGTTTAGGTTCGATGGGAATCGTCACTGTGAAAGTTGTTCCTTCGCCTTCTATGCTTTCAACGGAGATTTTGCCTCCGTGAGCCTCTATGTGGCGCTTGCAGATCGGCAGACCTAGACCCATGCCTTTTGCTTTTGTTGTGAAGAAAGGCGTCCAAATCCTTTCCATAACCTCCTTCGTCATGCCCGTTCCCGTATCCGCGAAAACGAACTCCACATCACTGCCTGATTTTCTGCTTGAGATCGAAAGCTTGCCGCCTTGAGGCATGGCGTCTATCGCGTTGTTGATCAGGTTAGCGAAGACTCTTTTCGTTTTGTTTATGTCTATTATGACCTTAGGTTGATTCTGCGTAGAATCCTGCAACTGCAAATTCTGCGAGACTTGGACCAAGGATAGCGCTTCTTTCACGATTGCGCTTGGATTGGTCTCGGAGAATTCTAGCATGATTTCCCGAGAATAGTCCATAAGGTCGGTTATGATCTTGTCCGAGTATTGGACATCTTTCTCGATGAGTTCCAGCATTTCCAAAGTCTTCTTCTCGGCTGATGGGCCTAATTTTGTTTTCAAATAGTAGGTGGCACCGCTTATGCCTGTCAAAGGGTTACGAAGATCGTGGCCAACCATAGCAGCCACCTGTCCAATCGCGGCAAGTCTCTCAGATTTGACGAGCTGTTCCTCTGCTTCTCTCAGTTGCCTCGTCCTACGATCGACCAATTCCTCCAAGTGCTGAGAATAGTCCTCCAACTTCCTGAGCATCTGCTTGCGCTCAGTGATGTTCTTCACTATGGTCACAAAATATTTAGGGTTACCTGACGCATCACGCATGAGACTTGCAGAGACTTCTGCTGGAAACTCGTGTCCATCTGTGTCCAAAAAGGTGTACTCAGCGTTCTTCAGTGAGCCTCGTTCCACGGTTTGAGCCATGTCTTTCAAGACTCTTTCCTTGTCCCTGTTGGCAACGAATGTAAGCGTGTTCTTTCCTGTTGCATCTTCTCTTGAGGCAAAACCGAATATGCCCAAGCTGGCTTGATTGACTTCAACTATGTTCCCATTTAGGTCCATAACCGCAATAGCATCTGGCGATGATTGGAGTACGTTTCGGATTTTCTCCTCAGACTCACGCAGAGCATCCTCCATTTCCTTTCGTTCAGTTATGTCCCTAGCAACAGCAATCACCCCGACCACTTTACCTTCACGAATCAAAGGTGAGCTGTTGACCTCACCGAAAGCCCGACTTCCATCTTTCTTAATAAACTCGTACATCGTCGAACCTACGTCTTTGCCTGTCAGGACTTGCGTTGCATTGGCTAGAGCAGCTTCCATGCACTCTGGAGTCATGAGACCTAGTTCCGCGACTCGTTTTCCGACTAGTTCCTCAGGTTCATACCCCAGTGTTTTCTTAACAGAAGGCGAGATGCTCAAAAGCCTAAACTCATCGTCATATGAAAAGACCACGTCATTTACGTTATCAAAAAGGAGACGGTACTTAGCCTCGCTGTCCCGCAGCGCATTTTCTATTTTCTTGCGTTCTGTTATGTCTCTTGCGATGCCAAGAATCTCTACTTCGCCATCACTGCCGATCCGAAGTATTCGTCCCT
>CAYGYI010000062.1:0-9002 GCA_964354055.1 uncultured Candidatus Bathyarchaeia archaeon
GTCGTAGCTGACGACGTGACCATAGCCGAAAACAGCAAACTCGAAGCCACAAAAATCTACCCGCATCAGTTTGTCAAGGGAATCTTCGCCAACCAAACATTAATGCCTGGCTAGAAATGGAAGCTGACCTCGCCGAGACCCGAACCCAAACAGCCTCTCAACAAGCCAACACGTTATAAACCTAGAGCAACCTTTCCGTGGAGCCTTTCTGGCCAAAAAACAACCATGCTCTCCTCATTTCAGGCTCGCTAGCTGCTGCAGGTGTTATGCTCTGAACCATTTGAACATGAGGTAGTTTACGTTTCCTTTTTCCAAGTCGGGTACGGCTATCATGAACCGTTTCCGCACTGTGGTGGCAAGTCTTCCTGCTTTGACGATTTCGGTAGCTGTCATTTCGGCTTTGGCTTTCTTTACAGAGACCATGTAGGGTGCGTGTTCCACGCCTGGGCCGTGTTTGTATACTGCGAAGTCGCAGCCGAACTTTATGCCTGGCGTGACGATTAGGCCACTGTCGCGTAGGTCGTGGTAGACGGCGTATTTGTCGTCGAATTCCTCATATAGTTGCTTGGCCTTTTGATGGAGTTTCTTGAGGGTTACCTTTGTTTTTTCGTTGGCTTCGTGAACTGTTATTGCTCCTTTTTCGGCGAGATATAAGCCTTCCATTAGGTCCAAGATCAGAGGCACGTTGAATTCGGGCGTTTTGGGTTTAGCCACGCCCAGTGGTTTCCCATAGTAGCCCATTCTGTAGAGCTCTGAGCCTTCAGCGGTGTTCCACACGACTAGAAAGTTTTCGATAAGCTCGACTTTGACGTTTTTAGGCATCGGGGTTTTCGCCTGTTACATCATGAAGGACAGAATGCGCACAGCGTCCGCGGCATCTTCGGCTTTGTCAGCCGAGTCTTCCAGAAGCCTTGAAACATCTCTCATCAGAACAAGTGCGGGAAGCTCAAGTTTGCTGCTGAGAATTTTCAGTTCCAGTTCGCGGTAAATTTCGTCCACGACGCGTTCGGCAACTTCGACCTCGCGGGCTTTTTCCATGGTTTTGGTTGACCCGTAGTTCAGGACCATCATGGTTTCTCTGAGTTTGACCACGGTTTCTAGGACGGCTTCTGAGAGTTTGAGGAGATCTTTCTTTATGTCCATTGGTACAGTCCAGTTGTGCTCCATGACCTGCAGCAGGCGGAAGGCTATGCCTTCGGAGAAGTCTGCAATCTCGCTTGTGAGGTTCGTGAACCTGAGAAAATCCTCTCGGCTAAGCAGAATGGCGCCTATTTCAGCCAGTTCCTGCGAAACCATCCGTCGAGCGGTGTCCACTTCGTCCTCGTTTGTTCTGATTTCGGCGAAAAGCAGCCTTCCCTTTTCTTTGTCGTTGCGTATGAAGCAGTCTATCATCTGAGGAACTTTTCTGGGCAGGTCCAGTGCCTTGCGTAGGTGATCTTGGCAAACGCTCAGCGCACGCCGCTTCACTCGTTCCTCAGTCTCTGCTGGAAGCACCAAACCTTTCTCCCGCCCGCAAAAGTGGATTCTTTTTACAGCATTACATGCGTTGAAGTGTTAAAAAAGGTAACTGCGATTCGGCTGTCAAAGTGGCCTGCCCAAGTCTTCAAATCTGGCTTTTCCACGGAAATACTTGCGCAGGAGACCAGCCAGATCAGCTATCGGGGTCCTGACCTGCTTCCAAGAGTCGCGGTCGCGTACCGTCACAGTGCCGTCCTTCAACGTGTCGTAGTCAACGGTCACGCCTAACGGTATGCCTGCCTCGTCAGCGCGGGCATAACGTCTGCCGATCGAGCCAGCCTCATCATATTCCACCATAAAGCCCTCGTCTGAAAGCATCTTGCGTAGCTCAATCGTTTTCTCAGGCAGTCCATCCTTGCCCATGAGCGGATAAATGCCCAGCTGCACAGGCGCGATGCCAAGTGGGAAGCTCATCACGTCTCGATCCTCCTTCACATGATAAGCGTATTCCATGGCAATGTAGAATAGCCTGTCCAAACCAAAGCTGGGCTCGATCACATGTGGAACGAATCGTCTGCCTCGTTCGACGGTTCTTTGGCTACTCATGTCTACGTGTTCGGCGAGGATTTTGTGTTTTTCCAGCATGTAGTAGCCGTCTTTCTTGATTGAGGCTTGGACTTCAGCTGGGTCGGCCTTGGCGAGCGCTGCCGCGATCTTTCCGGCTTCTCCTTTGAAGACTGGGCCTAGTTTGGCCATTATGGGCTTTATGATGACTTGTTCCTTTTCGACTGGCTGCTGGTATTCTTTGAAGACGGCCATGTCTGTTCCGCTCGAGTTCATGTGGCCTTTGAGGTCGTAGTCAGTTCGGTAAGCGTGGCCCGAAGCCTCAGTCCAGCCCCAGCGATCCAAAAGAACCTCCTGATCGAACGTCTGCTGCGAATAATGCGCCCGCTCCCAAGGAAGTTTCTCGAGGAAACGCTGCTTCTCAGCTGGAACGCCGAGGTCGATGAGCAAACGTTTGGCAGCGACCAAGAAGAAGGCCAGCCACTGCTTCTTGATTACGCCCTCTTTCAGGGCTTCCTTCACCGTAAGCTCAGTAATGTCCTCTGAGCCTTTCTGGCGGGTTTCCGCCGTGACGAGTCTGAGCGTTTCATTCTCAACATCCTTTAAAAGGTAACAATCTTCCTCTTCTGGGTCAAAGAAGAACTCCAAGTCAGCTATGGTGAATTCTCGGAGCCTCATGAGGCCTTGTCTGGGCGAGATTTCGTTTCTCAAAGCATGACCTATCTGCAGAACGCCAAACGGCAGTTTCTCGCGAGCCATGCTGTAGAGACGATTGAATTCGACAAAGATTCCCTGTGCCGCCTCGGGTCGCCCGTAACCTACTGCGTTTGAGTATGGGCCTATGGTTGTCTTGAACATGGTTAGGAACTGCTTGGGTTCGTCGAATGTGCCTTTGCAGTCCGGGCAATGGATGTCGTTCTTGTCGATGGCCTCCTTCAGTTCTTTCAAGCTTAATTTTTCAGCCTCGGCTTCGCTCATTTTGGTGGCTTCTCTAAGCAGGTGGTCGGCGCGAAAGCTTTTCCTGCATCTTTGGCATTCTACCATGGGCTCTTTGAAGTGGTCAATGTGGCCTGAAGCTTCGAAAACTGTGCTTGGCGTTATGACCGGCGACTCGATTTCCAGAATGCCCAGTTGATTGACGAAGATGTCGCGCAGTTTTTTCTCGATGTTTTGCTTTAGCTTGGCCCCCAGAAAGCCGTATGTGAAGAAGCCGCTTGCACCACCGTATATCTCATATGAGGGCCAGAAGAAGCCTCTTCGGCGACCCAGCTCGTTAATGATTGTCAGCTTGTCTTGGGTTTTGTCTTCGTTGGCCAATGCTGTTCGACCTGTTTTTCGTTTCATGCTTTCAGAACATTTTAAGGCTTGCTCGATAATAAACCTTCGAAAAGCTGTGGCGTGAGGTTAGAGACTTGAAAAGACTGAACTATCAGGATCTGCTCGATCTTGTGGAAGGTGCGGCTGTCTTCTCTGCAGGCGGAGGCGGCAGCACCGAAGGAGGATACAGCATAGCGGACAAGTTGGCCTCCGAAGGAATCGCAGCCAACCTCATCGAACCCTCGGAGGTGCCTGACGACGCAAAAGTCGTCAACTTCGCATGCGTAGGCGCCACAACCGCAATAGAATATGATTCGGAGGCGGCCGTCAAAACGCTGAAAGCTCTTGAGGAGTACGCCGGCTTTCATGCTTTTGCCACGATCCCAGTGGAGCTGGGCGGCTTTAACACTCTGGCGGCGGTTGACGTTGGTGCAAGACATGGAGTGCCTGTTGTGGACGCGGATGGAGCTGGAAGAGCCGTGCCTGAGGTTCACTTGAAAGTCTACACGATTGACGGCATACCTCTCGCGCCGATGGTGGTTGCAGACGTTCACGGCGGCAACGTTGTCGTCGTGAAGGAAACGACTGATGCCAGAGCGGCTGAGGGAATCGCTCGGGCGCTGGCAGCTGAGTGGAACCACTGTGCCTACACGGCTAGGCGAATCCTCACGGGATTGCAGACCAAGATTTCACCCATCCAGCTTAGCTTGTCGAAGTCTATCCGTGTTGGCGTTATCTTGAGGAAGGCTGTCGACCCGTTGGGGGCGGTTCTGAAGGAGACTGGCGGCCTCAAGCTTTGCGAAGGCATCGTGGAGGATATCAAACGCAGTACCGAGGCTGGTTTCACATTCGTCAACGTCAAGCTCCGTGGAAGACATGATTATGTTGGACATGTGTTTGAATTGAGGGCCAAGAACGAGGTGCTTGTGGCGTACAGGGATGGAAGACTTGCCGCCGTGGCGCCAGACATCATAACGCCAGTCCACCCGGAAAAGGGAACCTGCGTCACCGCAGAAAAGATCGAAAAGGACGATAAGTTGGCGGTCTTGATTCTGCCTGCGCCGGAGAAGTGGAAAACAAAGAAAGGGCTCGAACTTTGGAAGGATACGCTTCAGAGAGCTCACGTGGATGATGCGTACGTACCCTTTGACAGGTTGAACGTCTAGCTTTGGCGGCGATGCCTGTTTGCACCACGCGGAGGCGTAGCATTTTATAGGGCAATTGCAGATATGAAAAGCCTGCAAGGTGACATGGTTTGCCGAAGATCAAAGTGGCTTTGGTGGGCGTTGGAAACTGCGCCTCAGCGCTCGTTCAGGGCATAGAATATTATGGTAACTGCCAAAGCGTTGACGAATGTATAGGTTTGCGTAACGTCGTCCTAGGGGGTTTCCGTCCAAAGGACGTTGAAATTGTTGCGGCTTTTGATGTTGACAGCCGCAAGGTCGGTAAAGACCTGTCTGAGGCGATGCTGGCACAGCCGAACAATGTTCCAAAACTGATCGACGTGCCACCGTACAATGTGGTGGTGCATAAGGGACCTGTTTTGGACGGTCTAGGCGAATACACAAGACACGTCGTGCAGGTCAGCAGTGGACCTGAAGTGGGCGTTGCGAAGGCATTGAAGGAAAGCGACGCGGAGATCGTGGTTAACCTGTTGCCCAGTGGAGCCGTTAAGGCTTCGCATTACTATGCTGAGGAGGCACTTGTGGCGGGTTGTGGGTTCGTGAATGCTACGCCTAACTTCATTGCGAGCGACGCAGGCTGGATAAAGCGGTTCGAAGAGGCCGAGTTGCTAGTTGTAGGCGACGATCTTATCGATCAAGTTGGTGCCACGACGTTGCACAAGGCGCTGTTGCACTTGCTTTCGATGCAGGGTGTGCGGATCACTGAGACTTATCAGCTTGATGTTGGCGGAGGCACGGAGTCGCTGGACACTCTGGAACGCACGAAGGAGGTTAAGCGCATAGTTAAGACCGAGTCGGTTGAGTCTTCTTTGCCTTATCCTGCGGCGGTCGTGGCTGGTTCAACGGATTATGTGGATTTTCTACAGAATAGGAGGGATAGCTACTTCTGGATCAGAGGTTTGTACTTCGGCAGGATACCCATGCAGATAGACCTCAAGCTTTCCACGGTTGACGCGCCGAATGCAGGTTCAGTCCTGCTCGATGTGTTGAGAGCCGTGCGAATTGCACAAGACAGGAAACAGAAAGGAGCCATACTGCCCATCTGCGCCTACGCCTTCAAACATCCACCACAGCAGATGCCACTTGAAACGGCGGAGAAAATGTTCGCAGACTTCATCGCCGAAGAAGACAGCTAACCTATTTCGCAAGCTTTGCCAGTTCGCGAATGACTTTGTCTTTGACGCCGCTTTTCCGGATCTCTTCTTTCAGCAGGCTTATTGTTTTCACAGGCGTCGGGTCTACTCCGCGCAGTATGGCCAGATAGACGCTGGCGAAGTCGCCAAGGCAGATGAGAGAGGCCATCTTTGCAAGTGCACTCCTGCCTTGGCCCTTAACCTCATAGGTTTTCACTGACTGCTTGTGTATGAGCTTCTTCGTTGCTTCGATTCGCCGTCGTATTGGTTCAGGTTCGGCCTCGTCCCGAATGAGGATGATGGAGAAGCATTTGGCAAGCTCTCTCGCTGCCTCCCAGCCTACTATCTCGTTGTGGTTCAGTTCGGGGAAGTACTCCCATTTTGCAGGAACCTTGCTGTTTTCGTTGAACTGTGTCTTGAGACGCTGGGCCACGGCGCGGTAAGTGCCGAAGCCGTAGATGGCTGGAACCGTGTCCTGAACGTTTGAGGCGAGGGCTTTTGCCGGGTTGCCCTTTAATGGTTTGCTGGGCTGGTTGGCCTCGCTTGTTTGCTGTAGTATCTTGATGGCCTCGGAGATTTCTAGGTCAACGTTTGTGGCTAGGCCGATTTTCTGCAGCATTACGAGCAGGGACATGAACAGGTATGGAAGCGTGGCGCGTGGAGCCATGCCAGAAGGAACAAGCAGATGCGGCACCTTCAGTCTTTTAGCGAATTCCTGCAGCGTTCCGCCTGAGCTTATGCAGACAATCATGCATTTTCGCTTGACCGCATCCAAGAACACGCTTAGGGACTCTTCTGTTTCGCCTGAGTAGCTGACCACAAGCACCAGCGTGCTCTTATCTGCGTAGGCTGGAAGCGTGTATTCTCGGCAGACTTCAATGGGGATGGCGATTCGGTCTCTTGCCCAGTCTTTGAGGAGTTCGCCTCCGATGGCTGAGCCTCCCATGCCTGCCGCGATTATGGTCTTTGGCGCAGGATAGTCCACAGAGAGGTTTCTGGCCAGCTTTACGGCTTTCTCGTAGTGCTTGGGTGCGTCAACGCAGAATGAAAGCATGTTGCTTTTGTCAACGTGCTTGATTTTCGTGAGATCATCCAGAATGGTTGCCTTCGGCATGCGTGCTTCCCTCTTTGCGTGTCTTTATGGCGTTTTCGGCTTTTAAGCAGAAGGTCTATAACCGCTATGCGAGATATGTCTGGACTGTTTAAGTTAAGAGGGGTTCTGTGATGGTGAAGGTGTCTGTGGCTGTTCCTGCTTCTGTAGTTTCTGACACGCCGCACCTGCGCGAGAAAACCTCCAAAATAGGCCTCATCGGCAGAGCAGCCGCCATATTCAGAGTAAACGAAATCATCATCTACTCCGACAATCGGAACGTCAATCAGATGCGCGAAATGGATTTGGTTGCCACGCTGCTAGCCTACATGGAGACGCCGCAGTATCTGCGAAAACGGCTTTTCAAACTCAGGCCCGAACTGACTTGTGCGGGGATATTGCCGCCTCTGCGAACGCCGCACCATCCGCTTAACTCCAAAGCCAAAAACCTGAAGATAGGAGAGTACCGCGAGGGCGCCACCGTATCCAAGACAGGCGAAGGCACGCTTGTAGACATCGGCGTAGAGAAGCCTGCTGTGCTTCTGAATGCGCAGCTTTCGGCGGGCAGAAGGATCACCGTGAAGGTGAAGAGGGTCACCGACAGGGTTGAGGTAGAACTTGCCGGTCAGGAGGAGATTTCCGCATATTGGGGGTACGCTGTGTCTGTTGAGAGGCAGCCTTTCTGCAAGCTTTTGAACGCCAGAAGCTTCGATTTGACCGTGGCAACGTCCAAGTTCGGCGTTCCGTTTGCCGATGTGGCAGAGGAGATGGGGGAAAAGTGGGGAAAAACGGAAACGGTTCTTGTGGCGTTCGGTGCGCCTTCGCAGGGACTGCATGAAATAGTCAAGAAGGAAGGCCTGAACCTCGACGAGGTTGTGGATTATGTTGTCAATACGATTCCGTCTCAGGCCACGGAGACCGTGCGAACTGAAGAAGCACTCCTTGCCACGCTTGCGATCTTCAACGATCGATTCCAAGTCTAAGGGTTTAAATGTCTGTTTTGCTATTTTGCGGGTATGGAATTCGATTTAGTCATGCCTTTCGCACTGTTTGTAGTTACGATAGTGGCGATGTTTCTGGACAAGCGAGTTGAGGGCAAGCTTAAGGGAGTACTTGAGGAGAGAGAGTTTCGCATTCGTGACGCTCTGTTGTTGGTAGCCTCTCTTGTAGTTACCGTTTCAGTAATAGTTTTCATACCGGATCTTGCGATAATGGCAGTTTTTCTGTTTTCCTACTCGATGCTGCTGTTCATGTTCGGATATCTTTTCTCAAACATATCTAAGGGAAGAACCATGAAAGTTTTGATGGTGTTCATTGTGATTGCGATTGTTGCTGGCGCGGCCAGTCTGTTCTCTTTTGTCAACCTCGGGTGGCGCGACGAAGTCATGTATGGTGGTTTGGCCTTCTTCGGCATGGCTGGCTTTGCTTCTGTGGCATTGATCTTTGAGCGGAATAGGTCCGAGCCGAAGGAAAGATGGTATTTGGCTGTTCTTCCGCCTGCCGTGTTCATATCGCTTTACCTGTTCTTCAATAGAACGCCGTTATGGTTCCCGTACCTGCTTGATTCTTACGGAGCAATATTCGCCGTGCTCATTATTCTCTATCTGGGAAGTCTGTTCACTTGGAAAACGATGTTGATATTTGTTGGAGCGCTGACGATTGCGGATACGATTCTTGTTCTGATCACGAAGACGATGGTTTCTGCAGCGACAACAATATCGGCGCTAAGACTGCCTGTTTTGATTTCGTTGCCTACGATTCCAGCGATTCTTGACGAAGGCACGCATATTTGGATGTCTCTCGGCCTTGGCGACTTCTTCTTTGCAGGCATACTCACGATCCAAACCCACAAGAGATATGGAAGAAAAGCTGCAGTGCTGTCAGCCGTGGCCATGACAATCTCATTTTTACTGTTCGAATCCTACATTCTCACCTTCAAGGTGCATGCCTTTCCAGGCACAGTAATGATAATCAGCGGATGGATACCCATGGTCATCGCATCAGAGGTCGCTAAGCGATTGTCAAGAAAGCCTTGATGGCGGCTTTCTTCTTACATATGTAGCCAGTTCTGCTTTTTTTATGGCCTTCCTCGAATTTGCTGATTCTCTTTCTATCACGTGAGGGGTATAGCAGTCAAAATTAGGTGGGCTATACCGGAACCTATGGTTAGAAAATCAAAAATGTTTCAGAAAGTGGTGTTTTTCGGCTTTTTAGCCGAATAGTGCGCCTAGTCCTTCGAGTGCTGCATCTTCTTTG
>CAYGYI010000063.1:0-8931 GCA_964354055.1 uncultured Candidatus Bathyarchaeia archaeon
TGAACCACGCATATGGCGAGGGCTGCAATGTTGAGGTTCCGAGGTAGTGGAGAACGTCTACTGTGTGGTTGCCTGAACCTGCCGGAAAAGTCGTGTCGTATTCCGCAAGGAACGTGTGCGCCCAGTCCGAAGTGACGTTGACGGCCATTATGTTTATGGTTTCGTTCTCAGCCTGTGTGAACAGCGTAGGCAGGGCATTTGAGAAACCTCCAACGCTAGCCTCGAAGCAACCCGTCTTCAGATCTCCGAGAAATGCGGACATGTCAGCTTTTGCGTCTGCCTTGTACGTAACTATGACGTAAGGAGATGGTATGGAGATCGCCACGGAAGCGTTGAACGTGAACGTTAGACCGAAGGCCGTATTCATAGAGGATATTACAGCGACCGCGTTGTCCTCGGCAACTGTTTTACTTGTGTCGTTGAATTGGAATATTAGTGTTGAGTCAACTTTTGAAAAGGTTGCAGTGATTGAAGTGCAGTTCACAAGGTGGGGATCGTTTAGGTCTGCTGGGTTTGGATAGTGAATCAACGTCGAATTTGTGGATTGGAGTGTGCAGGCCAAGTTAAGTCTTCCCGTGGTGCAGTCAACTGAGATTGTTATGTACTCAGTTAGAGGGCTTGTGATTGAGCCGTTCGCGAGGGGTGTCAAGCCACTATTTGAGGCAAGGAGAGCAAGCACGGCTACTAGCGTTATGATGGCGAACACTTCTTTCTTTAACAGGTGGTTCAACTTTGACACCAACAATCCAAAAGTACGACAGATGTCGATATAAGACTTTGCCCGAATATCTAGAGCCCAGTTTCGACCCTGACAAGTCCATTTACCTTGTGAATGCTGAATCCTCTTCTCAGAATCCTCTCGGTGAGCCAAACGTTTGATTCGATGTGCTCAGTGAGAGTGCGGACTAAGAACATGGATTTGCCTTGAACCAATGCTAGATATGGAATCAACATGTCTGCAAGGTGCACGTCAACGGTTGGCTTTGCGAACATCTCTTCACGGAGTTTCTCGGCAGCTTCGATGCCGACTGTTTCGCTTGTTTTTCGAAGCTCACCTATCGCGTCCGCGCCTAGAACGATGCCTGCATCTGTTTCTGCCCACAGTGTAATTGAACTGCCTTTCTGCAACGGGTTTGATGTGTCGTCTACGGTTTGAATGTTTGAAACGATGCCTCTTTCCTTTAGGCGTTCACGTGCTGCTGTGGCTTGGCGCTCGGCAACTTTTCTGTCTGCAAGGAATGTGCATACAGAAATTCCTTGTACTGTTTTCAGGTTTCCGAAGGCTTCCAAGCGCAGAGGCCTCAGACGTTCGCAGGGTTTCACGATTAACGTGACTTCGCCGTTTCCTTTCGGATAATATCCATATTTGTGAACAGTCAACGTTGCGTCTAGGCCCATCCGTTTCAGTATGGGCAGAAGAATGAAGTGGATGTAGTTGATGGTGGGTGAGTGCTGCACGTCTGTGCCGCCTTTGGTGACGTGCAGTTCGACAGGGCTTTCAGCGAATGCGCATATGGGCAGGACTGCAGTCAGGAGCATGGGTATGCTACCTGCGGTGCCTATTTCGGCTTCGATTTTGCCGCCTTTGATGGCGTGAGGGGTGAACCAGAGTTCGCGTGAGTTGAGCGTGGCGCCTTGAAGTTGGCCATTACAGAGCTTTGCAGCTGTAAGCACTGCTTCGAGGTGTTGTGGTTTGAGGCCTGGTTGCGGTCGGTTCTGCCTAATGTTGAATATGTGCATGGGTTCGCCTTTTATGGCGGCCAATGCTATTGCTTGTCTGAGGATGGTACCACTTCCACTTTTTTGACTGCCATCAATTTCTATCAATGTGTGCATCTCGTTGCGGTGGGTCAAAAACAATTAATAATTGCATGAAGATATTAAGGGTTTGAAGGAAGGATGTCCATGTCGGATGATAGGGAGAAGATTGAAAACCTGACGAGAAGGGTTGACGAGCTTGTTGTAATTTTGAACGGGATGATGGAGGATCTGCGGCAGGTTTCTGCCTCGCTGAAGCAGCTTGCAGTCAACAAGTTCACGCAGCAGCCGGCCACAGTTGCGCCGCCACCGCCTGCACTGCTGCATACTCCCCAAGTTTCCGAGAAGTCGAAGGCCGTTGAAGACATCAAAATGATGTTCCCAGATGACCTCGAAAACCTCCTCAGCTTTGAGGAAAAAGACGAGTACGTGATCATAAAGCCACGACAATTCCTAGGCTCAGAGAACTTTTCAAAGATAGCCTCAACCGTGCGCGGGGTAGGCGGAGAATACATAAGTGCAGGCAAAGCCTCACACTTCAGAGTACCCAAAAAGGCAGCATAGCCGACAAGGGCATATTCGAAGGCTTCCGTCTTCTTCGCAGACTATTACCTCATTTCAAACTCGCTGAACTCGCCCGTATAGTTTTCCCACGCGACTTCCCCATCTGTGACTTTGGCGGCAGGCGACCCGTGCTTGCAGAATTGCACAAGTTCCTTCACGTTCTCCTCTTCGCCTTCAAACACGGCTTCGACTTTGCCGTTTGGAAGATTGCGAATCCAGCCTTTGACGTTTTGTCTTTGGGCGTGACGTCTGGCTTCTGATCTGAAGAAGACGCCTTGTACTCTGCCGGTAACGAAGACATGTGCTCGGGTTTTCATGGTTTTTCACTGTTTTGTGGTTTTCATTTTAACTGGCCTCTCTCTGCCGTTTAGATGTGTCGTTTTAGAGTTTGTCTTAAATGGGTTTTGCAGCGAGTCACGCTTGGTGGAGGCTATGTTTGAGGATTCAGGCGGCAAGCTGCTTGTTTACGCGTCTAGTTTTTCGTCTCGCGAGAAACGTTTGAAGCCTATCAGCAACGCGGCGGAGAGGATGGCAAAGCTGCTGAAGCTGAACGTGGAGGTTGTGACGTTTAGGAAAAAGTTTGCGCCGATCTACGTTTACTACAAGGAAGGCGAGGAGGAGCCGATTCCGATCTACTGCGACAATGCTGAAAGGTCAGACGCGCAGCAGATCTGCAAGGTCTTGAAGAACATGATGTTTGTGCTCTCATTCCACCCAAGACACACGGCGTTGCGCAGCATGAGAAATGAGATCATGCGGTTTTCATGAATTTGATGGCCTGGTTTTCGAGGTCTATTTCGTAGACTTGGTTTACGTCAAAGTTAATGCCAAGGCTTTCATATTCCTGCTCAGTCAGAAAAAGGATTATTTTTGGCATGGCCAGCTGGCCTTTGGGCGCGAGCATGGGCATCTGCTGCTGCAGAGCCTGAAAAACATCCTGAACCATTTGCGCCTCCTCCGTTCGCGGCCTCATCACAAAGTTCGGAACATCGCGATCCTCAAGCAGTTCAATGCGTTTACCAAGATTACCGTCCAAGTCTCGGATGGATTCTATCTTGCTCACTCTAACGCGGAGCATTGTTTCACCTCTAGGCTAAAACGCTGGAAGAGTTTTATACCTTTCCTAGTTTGGCTATTCCATCTCTACGGTTGACGGTGGCTTCGGTGTTACGTCGTAGTATACTGTTGAGATGTTGTGGCATTGTTCGATTGCTTCTTCTGCTATGGTGTTGAGTGTTGGCCACGGGATTTCGGAGACTTGTGCGGTGAGAAAGTCTTGGGTTTGTATGGCTCTTATGGCGATGACGTATGGTTTCTTTTCGGTTGTATCTTTGACGGCGTAGAATATGCGTGTAACTTCGGGGTTTTCAGTGATTATGGTGGCCTGCAGGCTGATGAGGCTCTGCACAGAAGGCTGATGAGCCTTCGCGTTGAGAGTCTCAACCGTTATGCCTACTACTTTGCCGTAGCGGCGTTCGCCGCCCTTCATACCCGTGGCCCTGTCCTTGAATATTCTAACGTGAACATTCCGAGAAGGCACATTGAGTAGGCGTGCCACGGCCTCCTGAATGTGAACCACACCCGTCTGATCTGAGGCTTCTTGGCAATCAAGAATCACCGTGAAATATTGACTCGGCTTGTGCTTGGACAGTTCCCGTTCAGCCATGAACGTGACCCTTCTCACGGTGTCCAGCTTGTCAGAACGAATTTCGCCAACCACTCGAACAGATAGGCCTGGGCCTGGGAACGGTTGGCGTTCAGCAAACTCGGAAGGCAGCCCTAAATGTCTTGCTACCATACGGACCTGCCACTTGAGCAAGGTCACTAGCGGCTCGACGACATTGAAGCCGAACCGTTCCATGGGGTTTATGCCCACTTGCTCCAAAACGTTATGTTGCGTTTTGACGCCTCCCACGGTTTCAATGATGTCGGCTTTTATCGTGCCTTGAACAAGAATCTTGCATCCTTCTTTCTTGGCCGTTTCGCCAAGGACTTGGTAGAAGGTTTCGCGGAATTTTTTGCGCTTTTCCTCTGCGTCGACAAGGTTTTTCATGGCTGTCAGGAATCGCTCACGCACATCGACTATTTTTATTGGAACGTTGAAGGGTGGCTTTGCGAGGGTTTCTGCCACGTGTTCAGGTTCGCCTTGGCGCATGAAGGCATCGTCCAGCATGACGCAGATGAGTTTCTCTCCAATGGCCTTGTGGGTCAGCACCGCACATGTCATGCTGTCAACGCCGCCCGAAACAGCCACCAAGGCTTTTTCTTTGCCGATCAGCTTTTTGATCTCCTCGACCTCGGCACTAACGAAGCCTTTCGCGTCAAACGTTTCCAAAAATACCACCTGTTCCTTCTACACTGTTAGAAAGACTTTCAGTTTTATGCTTTACTCAAGCACAATGACACACGCTGACGTCTGATAGCGTTTCCGTTACTGTCGAGAAAAATGCAGGATTAGTCAAGGCGAATTTCAATCATCCCATAAGGAAACAGACATCCGCGAGTCTAGAGTAGGTTTCTGCTGCCTGTCGGAGGGGTTAAAGCTTTTGTGCTCTTTGCATATTCTATATTGACGCAAGGCTAATCGTGGTTATATGAAGGCTGAAGAGCTCGAGTCGCTGGTCGACGCCATCAATGAATTGAGTGAGAACTATGCGGATTTGACACAGGCATTGAAGGATACGAAGAGAGAAGCCAAGGCCACAAGGCAACTGTGGCGAAACGGCAAACGCTCTTGGCTCATAAAAATCGGCCTAGCGTTAATAGCGTTCCCCGACCCCACCATAAGCGACATAGTAGGCTCGCTGATGGTTGCCGCAGGCCTTGTCCAAGAAGGAATCAAACGCCGAACCCTCCACATCGAAAACGTGTATAAAACTTTCCAGAATACGTTTAAAGAAGTATGTCTTACGAGAGAAAGCTTCAGCGCCTAGTCTTTTTGCGGCTGAAATCTTATATTTGCGGCATATGCATAAGCATATTATGTTCAGGGTGATTGAATGAAACTCGTTACGGTTTTGTTGCCTGAGGCTTACTTGGAGGGGCTGGATGAGCTGGTGCGGGCCAACATGTACCCGAGCCGAAGCTCAGCTATCAGATCATCAGTCAGAGATCTGCTCAAGAAGGAGCTTTGGGAAAGAAAGAACCGATAAGGAAAGGCAGTTTAGTTCTTGCCTAGTGGTCTAGCTTGGCGAGGCCTCTGGCTGCCTTTGCCGGGTCTTCTGAACCTGTGATTGACCTGCCTGCTATGAGATAGCGTGAACCTGCCTTCAACGCCGCAGCGGTGTCTCCGCCCTGCGCGCCTATGCCAGGCGAGAATATGGGCACTTTGTCGCCGAGTATCGCGTGTATTTCTCGTATCTTTTCGGGGTAGGTGGCGCCTACGACTGCGCCGCTTGCGCCGTATTTGAGGGCTTTGTGCGCGAAGGCCACGTACTGTGGGGTTTGTTTGCCTGTTTCGGGGTCGATTATGGTTTGTCCGTAGCCTTCGGATGCGGCTTTGTGGCTCATGTAAACGAGTAGAATCACGCCGCGTTGCAGGCGATTTGCCACGGTGAAAATGGGTTTAAGTCCTTCCTCCCAGCCTATGAATGGGTTGGCGATTATGGCGTCGAAGCCTGCGTCATAGTAGTATTCGGCAATAGTCTGGTTCGTGGCGCCGATGTCGTTCGCCTTGCAGTCCATGATCGCCACGATGCCATGGTCATGAGCTCTTTTCACAAGCTTCTGGACGCCGTCAAACAGGCCTAGTGGAAGAACAAGGTGATGATTAAATTTGACTGCGCAAAGATAGGGTTGGGCGGCCTCCAACACGTGCGCAGCCTTGGAAAGCAAGTTTTGACAGCTCTCAGGCTTTTCGAAGGGAAAATCAAGCGCCAGAATGATTTTGGATTTTCTGCTTTTCGAGACTTGCTCGATTTTTTCGCGGAAAGTCACGTTTTGACACCGTTCCTCGTTGATGCATTAGGCTTAAAACTTTTGCCTATTCGCTGTCGATGAGTTGCTGTTTGGTCGAGGCTGTCTTTTTGTGGGCCGAGTTGACTGTAAGGTGTGTTTTGTACACTAGATTTAAAAGGTAAACCTGACAGATCATGAACCAAAGACACGTGTTGAGCGTTTGATCATGAACACCAAAACCGTACTGAGCGACGATCTCAGGAGGCTTATTGAGTCTCGAATGAAGGAGAATCTCGGCGGAATAGAAGAGACGCTTCGACAGATTTTCGGCGCAGAGAAGCTGGGTCTGGAGGATTTGAGAGAAACCATACAAAGCCTTGAGGAGAGCTTTGAGTTGCTGTCGCAGAAATGGAATCTGCAGATACTGTACATCCTGTTCCTGAGAGAAACCACAGGCTTCAGCCAAATGAAAAAGATACTCGGCGTAAACTCGCGCACACTGTCGGACAAGATGAAACTTCTGACGCAGTACGGCTTCCTCACGAGGTCGGTTGAGCAGGGCCCACCACTTAGAGTCCGATATGCGCTCACGACGCGAGGACGAAACACGATACTGCTGGCTCTGCCGTTCCTGTACTACGCAAGCAGCAACCTCACCTGACGGCGAATAAAACTATTCTCTGAAGAGAATAACAGCCTCAACTTCTCCGCCAGAGACCTGCTTGATGTACGAAAGCGCGGTTTCGACGGCTTCCTTCAACTGAGTCTCTGCTGTTCCAGATGCACCGTAACCAACAATCATTACATTCTCTGTTTGCATAGCAATTTTTGTCCGGTCTGAATCGCGATAGGGATAGATGCACAAGACCTGCATCTGGTCCGAGAAAACGAGTAATTTGTCGGTGAGCGGCATGGGTGTAGCCATGCCTATACCTGTGAAAGTCTCATCGTTTTCTGCGAAGCGCACTTGAAAAGGCGGACTGAGGCGGTCCCGGTCGAAACCACTTATTGGAATTATGGTCTTCATCGACGCCAAATTATAAGCATCCACAACTGCGGATATGTTGGGAAGCTCATTTCCGTTTAAGACCCTTCTCAGCAACGCCTCACCAGAAGGCCTAGTCTTCGTCGGATCTATCCCAAGCCTCCAATAAAAATCTCTGTAAGCTCGAACCGTCAAATCGTCTTTCAAGGTCTCAGCCATATACCTTGCTTTGACCTCTGCATAAACGGTGTTTCTGAGCTCACGCAGTCTGTCGTTCTCCTTCTCGTTGTGAATCCCGCTTATTGCACCAACACCGATTGCAAGGTTAGGAAGCTTTTCTGAAACATCATGGCCCCAGTTGACTTCTACGGTCATAAATCTTCAACGTTCACCAGTATTCGAGCGTTAGCTATTTAACAGCTTTAGGCGAATCAGTTTTGAAGGTTTAAGATAATGTTGGGCGAGTTTGCGGCTTTAGGTGCAGCTGTCAGCTGGGCAGTGTCGGCTATGCTTTACAGGAAAGCCTTGCAGGAAGCTAAACCTGTTTCAGCCAACATCGTGCGCCTCGCCTGCACCGCTGCCATCCTATCCACGTTCCTCGTCATTTTCGGCAAACTAAACGTCGCGATGAGTCTTTCCACAGGTGTTATCCTGCTCGCAGGCGTAAGCGGCATAATCGGTCTAGGCCTCGGCGACACGCTGTACATGATAAGCCTGAAAAGCGTGGGTGTGGCACGTGCCGTTCCGATCACGTGCACTTATCCGCTGTTCAATCTTTTGTGGGCGGCTTTTCTTGTGGGAGAACCTATCACGTGGCCCGTGGTTCTCGGCGCAGTAGTCATAGTAGCTGGCGTGCTACTGCTGAGCTGCGAGCTTAAAGCGAGCAGTTCAGAGACAAACAGAAGAGATCTGTTCAAGGGCGTGTCCTTTGCTCTTGCCACGGCCATCGCGTGGTCGATAAGCATAACCATGATCAACATGGCTGTGAAGGAGACGGCTGATTTGGATCATGCCTTGGTGGTTAACACGGTCAGGGTGGCGGCTGTTGCCGTAGCGTTGTTGGTTGCGTCTCCTGTCATCGATCGTGGTCTGGGTTTTCGGAGGATGAGCAGGAAGGCGGTGGCCACGCTGGTTGCAGGCGGCCTTGTGGCTCTAGGCCTAGGTTGGCTGTTCTTGACATACAGCTTTGTGGAAACCTTCGAATCGCGAGCCGTGCCAATATCCTCAACGACGCCTCTGTTTTCCACGCTTGCTGGGATTGCTCTGCTTCGCGAGAAGGTTAAGGCCGCGCATGTTCTTGGTTCCATAGCGATAGTGGCGGGTATCTTCATGATATTTCTCATCCCGGCAGGTTAGGGATAGAGTTAAAGCTGATGGGATTCCATTGATTTTCTGGCAGGGGCGCGAGAGCGGTGATGCGAAGATTTTTGCACAGCAAGTGGTTCACCGTAGCAGTCATTATAATCATCATGGTTCCTTCAGTGTTCCTGCTGGCTCTCAGACTCAACTACAGCGAAAGGGAGGATTCCTTCCTCAACTACTTCTCTCAACAGCAGGGTGTGCCCGACATCTTTAGCCAGCTTCAGCTCACGCCTAACGGTTCGGTGGTGCTTTGCTGGTGGGACTACGGCAGGGCGGTCATGGAGTGGAGCAACCGCAAAGTGGTTGAAGCCTATCCTTCAAGGGACATCTGGAATTCGATGGCGTCAAGCAGAGATCCGTGGCAC
>CAYGYI010000064.1:0-8922 GCA_964354055.1 uncultured Candidatus Bathyarchaeia archaeon
ACAACAAAATCCCCGCACACAGAATAAAAAACAGAATCACTTAGAAAAATGCGCAGGCAGGGAAATAACTCAGGACTTACTAGGCCGTCTCATCCAGCATGATTCTTACTTTTTTCTCGATTTCGTCTTCTGATCTCTCTCACTTTCTCTACCGGTTTCCCTTTTGGATCCTCAATTCCCCAGTCCACTATTTTGTTAAGTAATGGAGCAGGACAGAATCCGTCGGCACTACATCCCATCACGATGATCATGTCTGCTTCCTGAACCATCTGGTTAGTAATCAGTTTTGGCCTATTGACTGAGAGGTCTATTCCTTTTTCTCGCATAACATGACAGCAAAAGAACGTCGAGTTCTCGGGTGAATAGCGAAAATGCTATTAAAACCTAACCGTTTCAATCGCAATTAAGCTAGTTCTTACTCGCAAATTGATAGTAAGCGAAAAATGTTTGAACCGAGAGTTTGAAGCTATCCCGAGCTACCATTGCCTAGGTGCGAATTTATACTTTTTTCAGAGCTGTTTTCGCGGATTTCTTTGAGCATTTGCTACTTTAGCGCGGTTGTCAGCAATTCTCACCAAATAACTGCAAATTGCTCACTTTTAGTTCTTGGTTGTCTTTCTAACCATGGAGATACTTTTCAACTTTCTCAAACCCGTATTGATTCACCAATGCTGATACAATCGTCAACTTAGCTGTGTCAGAAATAAGAGATGCGCGAGGTTCCAATAGATACTTCTTCAAAGCATTCACCGAAAATTCCTCAGGGAAGTTAAAGCCTTCCCACCTGTTGATTGCCTTGTATGACGTGGGCAATTCATTGCTCCTCATTCCAAGTCTGAGAATTCCTAAGGCTTGGGGTAGGGCATAATCCAGTCTAACGCCGAATAGCAGGAACACGGCATCTTCCGGTCTGATTTCTACTCCTAACTCTGCTTTGACGCATTTGCTCTGTAATGAATGGGCTTGGCTTTCCGTTCTTATCTATATCTCTATCTCTGAGCATCATCTCTGCCGTCGCCACTGTCAATTTGCTCTGGTCCCAGAGCTACCTGTTGTGATCTTTTCTGGAGGAGAATATATGTCGGACGCAAATAGAAAATTCAAATGCCTTGATTGCGGCCACAAGTGGGAGGAACCGCACGGAAAAGGAAGACCCGGTTCCTGTCCCAGATGTGGAAGCAAGAACATCCACAGGGCTCCCGAGGACAGAGGGTACGCTCGACTTGGAAGAGGCCGCAGAGGCCATCTTGAAATATGAAGGAGTTTTCGAATTGACAAGCACGCAAAAGTTACAGAGAGAGAAAAACAGTTTTCGGACCAGGAGCAGAAGCTCAGGGCCAAAATGAGCAATGTCAGGGCATAAGATAGCCGTGATAAGCGGAAAAGGAGGCGTAGGCAAAAGCACAGTGACAGTGAACCTGGCCGTGGCCCTCGCGATGCATGGACGCGCCGACCGGATCTGGATTTTTGACGCAGACATACATGGACCCTGCGTACCGAGAATGCTTGGCCTAACAGGCCAAAGACTCCAGTGGGCCCACTAGGAGCCTTTCCGCCCTCAGGCACGTTAGGGATAAAGGTTGTTTCAATGGACTTCCTACTGCCTGATGAAAATGCACCCGTGATCTGGCGTGGACCACTGAAGATGACCGCAATTCGCCAGTTTCTGTCAGAGATAGTGTGGGGAGACCTAGACATTCTGCTAATTGATCTGCCTCTTGGAACAGGCGATGAACCGCTGAGCATTGCTCAGCTATTACCGGAAATGGACGGCGTCGTGATAGTAACAATCCCCTCCAAGGTTTCATAAGTAGTCGTTAAGAAGTCTGCCACCTTTTGCCCGACAGCTCGGAATGCCCATCATCGGCGTCATCGAAAACATGAGTGGCTTCATCTGTCCTCATTGCGGAAAAGAATCTGACATATTCGAGTCTGGGGGCGGGCGAAAGATAGCTGAGGAACTGAATATCGCGTTTCTTGGAAGCATTCCAATTGATCAAAGAATCTGTGAGGATGCTGATAGAGGGGAACCGTTCATTGTCGAGCATCCTAACTCTGCGGCTTCGAAGTCCTTCATGGAAATTGTCAAGAAGATCGAAGATTTCCTGAAACAGAAGGCGAAGAAGTAGTGGAAAAGGAGGTGATGCAATGAAAACTACTGTTATTGTTCCTGTGTCAGGTAACAACGGTTTGAACGCTAGGATAGCAGAGCATTTCGGAAGAGCGCCTTTCTATGCCATTGTGGTTTTGGACAAGGACGGAAAAGTCGAAAGCGTCGAGATCTTGGAAAACAAAGGCGAACATTTCGGGAGCGAAGGACACATGCACGACCACATTCTGGAGCGGAAACCAAACGCGGTAATAACTTACGGAATGGGCCCAAGAGGTTTAACTGGCTTCCAAGAAGCAGGAGTAGCAGTGCTTAAAGCGAACGCTGATACGGTCAAAGACGTCATTGTCGCATACAATGATGACAAGCTTCAAGAGCTAACAGAAGGCTGCCACGAAGGACATCATCATTAGGAAAGGCAAGGAGTCTGACGCATGCTTGTGAACTTCTGGATTTGTCCCCGTGAGCCTCCTCTAGGTAGCGCTTAATTCGCTACTTGCGAGCCCTTGCGATTCGTTCTGTTTCTTGTATTAATGTTTCTATTTCTTCTCTTGTATTGTAAATGTAGGCAGAAGCTCGAGCCGTGCCTGTTTTATCTGCAATGCTCTTGATCAAAGGTAGGGCACAGTGATGTCCGGCACGGACCATTATTCTGGCAGACTTTTCAAGCGCGAGTGCCAGCTCCCGAGGTTGGAGCCCTTCAACGTTGAAACATAACAGGGCAATCCTGTTTTCATGTTTAGGCCCGTAGATCAAAACATTCGGGATCTGCTCCAAGCCTTTGCGCATCTGCTCGGACAACCCCTTTTCGTAGTTCTCAATGTTTTCGATTCCTATCTTGCTCAGATACTCGATCGCAGCCCCCAGCCCTATGGCCTCTGCAATGGCAGGAGTGCCAGCCTCAAAGCACGCTGGACCTTTGTCCAAGGTGTATTCGTCAATGTTCACATCAGTTATTGTGCCTCCGCCAATGTATGAGGGTTCCACCTTGTCGAAAAGCTCTTGCTTGATATAGAGCACACCACAGCCAGTGGGCGCGCACATCTTGTGTCCACTGAAAGCCAAGAAATCACACCCAATTCTTTGGACATCAACCTTCACGTGTGGAACAGATTGAGCAGCGTCAATGACAACATATGCACCTTGTTCATGTGCGATTTGCGTAATTTTCTCAACAGGCTCTATAGTTCCCAGCACATTAGAGATGTGGGTAATGGCTACAAGCTTGGTTTTGTCATCAACTCCATTTTCGAAGTCTTGGAGGTTAAAGATGCCGTCTTGGATTGGGTCTCGTGGCTTGACCACATTTACCTCTACACCATGCCTCTTTCTCAGGCGCAACCATACGATGAAATTGGAGTGGTGCTCCAAAAGGGTAGTGATGACTTTGTCGTTTTCTTGCCATTTCAGACCATTGGCAACAATGTTTATGCCCTCAGTAGTGTTTCTCGTGAAAATGATCTCATCCTTAGACTTCGCATTGATGAATCTGGCAACTTTTTCACGAGCCTGCTCGTATTCATAGGTTGCCCTTCTAGAGAATTCGTAAGGACCGCGTCCAACGTTAGCTCTGTATTCGCGATAGAACTCCAGCATTTTCTGCAGAACCGGTTCGGGGGTTAAAGTGCTTGATGCGCTGTCTAGGTAGACAACCCCTGTTTGAAGCACGGGAAAGTCCTTTCTGATTTCGACTACGTTAAGCAAATTCACGCGCCTTTGCCGAAAATATATGTGTACTGCTAAATATGTGTTGATAACCACTTTCTTTGCTACAAAACCAGTAGAGCGGCCAAGAGCCCCTATTCAGGCGAATGCTCAAGATTGCAGGATGCTAGCCCTTCTGCTACCTAGTGATGCTCGCGCGCGTTCTACTCTCGACCTTGTTTGCGCGCGCGCTAGAAATCGGTTATGTTGTGGCCTTTTGCTCTTGCCTTGGCTATTATGTTTTTGTACCATTCTGGTAAATCGAATTTCTCGATTTTTCTTGCTGGTGAGTAGGGTTTGATGTCGAGCACTGGCGTTTCATTCAGAGCATCGATCCCTTTGACATGGAGGATATTGCCCTTTCTCCACAGCAGTCTCACCACAGACAAGCCTATAGGATTAGGCCTGTTAGGAGAGTCCAAACAGAACACTCCAACCGAAGGGACTTCTTCCAAGCTCAATCCATACCTAACAACGATCCTAGGTTTGATCTTGAGCCGCTTCCTGTTTTTCTTGGTGATTTGGTGCATGTAGAAGAATATGAGCAGATGAGAAAAACCGTTAATCGCTTCTAAGCCGTCGGCGTATTCGTCGAGAATTTCAATGTCTGCTTCCAGTTCCTCAAACGACTGATTTCTCAGCTCTTCACCAACAAATTTCGTTTTCACTAATCCTATTGGAGTTAACTGGATGCTCAATACACCCACCTTCGTACGCGCGCGTGAGTCGAGTCTGGAGATGCGCTTACTGGAAGAACTCGATCCAGATTCCGTTCGGGTCCTCTATGTAAGCCCATCTGCTTGCGTCTGCCTTCATTTCCAGCACCGTGCGATGACCTGCTTTCTTCGCTTCTTCCAGTGCCTTGTCCAAGTCGTCAACTTTGAACGCCAAATGATCCAAACCCTCACCCACCTTGTATTCGGTAGCGTATGGACTGCCCTTCTCGTAGTAGTTCAGTTCAAGCACGAAGCCGCCTTCCTCGGTTTGCAGCGCCACGGTCTCGCCTCGAGTCTGCTCAATCTTTCCTCTGCCGATCACTTTCATGCCTAGTAGCTGACTGTAGAAGTCGATCGATTTCTCCAAATTCTCCACACGTATTCCGACGTACGTAAACTTGGTCTTCATAACCATCACAAGAACCATACGGCAGCACCAGCATAAATGCCTAACCAATAAACTGTGCAGTCTCTCGCAAACAACTGGAAACGGATAGATTGCTCCAGAAACTAACAGAAACCGCAAATTGGTTGCGGGTAGATTTTGCTGAACGTGGATTAGTGGACAGTAAGGTTTAACTTTTCTGCGGCGTGTGTTTGTTTCAGGCGATGACCGCAATCCGAGCCTACTAGCAATCCCGCTGGCATTAACCATGCAGACGGACCCAACCGAGAAGCCTGTCACAGACAGGCCTCAGTGACGACGGGTTTACCCAAACATGGGACACAGCGGGCGCGGGCAAAACATCCCACGACGGGAGAACTTAACCCGAGAGGAGCGTGACGCTCCACCAATGAAGTTAAGCGTTAGGTTGCGTGGGAAACAAAACACCCGCGATAAACAACTTTTAAGCCGAGCCACACCATAAGACCTAGCAAACATGGCAGGTTCATGCCCTTGGACATAGAAACCAAAATAGACCTGATCTGCAAGCCACCAACCGAAGAAGTGCTAACTCCAGAGGACTTGAGGCAACTTCTCGAAACCGATAAGCACCCAATAGCCTACGACGGCTGGGAGCCTTCAGGACTCGTTCATTTAGGCACAGGCGTGATCTGCGCGTATAAAATTAAGGACTTCGTGGAGGCAGGCATACACTACAAGGCCTACTTGAGCACGTGGCACGCGTGGCTCAACAACAAGCTCGGCGGAGACCTCAACCTCATCCGCAAAGCCGCCGACCTGTTCAAACACTCATGGATCGCACTAGGCGTACCAGAAGACAAGGTTGAATTCGTCTATTCAGACGTTCTCTACGACGATTTGGACTATTGGGCGAAAACGGTTATGGTTTCAAAGAACCTCTCAATAGCCCGTGCCACGCGGACGCTGGAAATCGCGGGCAGAAAGGAAAGTGAAGCAAGACACGTATCTGATTACTTGTACACGCCAATGCAGGTGGCAGACATTTTTCACATGCAGGTTAAAATCTGCCAGCTTGGCCTCGACCAGCGCAAAGCCAACGTCGTGGCGCGTGAACTGGGCGAACGTCTCGGCTACTGGAAACCAGTATGCGTGCATCACCACCTGCTACAGGGCTTGGAGAAGCCGAAAGTGTGGCCCATTCCCGAAGGTGCAGAGAAAGAGGCGCTTTCCTCTGCCAAGATGAGCAAAAGCAAGCCTGAAACCTGCATATTCATCTATGACACGCCTGAAGAAATCAAACAGAAAATGAACAGAGCCTTCTGCCCCGAAAAAACAGTCGAATACAACCCCGTCATTGAAATCACCAAATACATAGTCTTCCGAGAACGCAAAACGCTGACCATCGAACGACCTGCCAAGTTCGGTGGCAACGTCGAATTTCAGAGCTTCGATGAACTGGCCGTAGCCTATACAGGTGGCAAATTGCATCCTATGGACCTCAAGAACACCGTGGCCAAAGAGCTCGCAGACATCTTAGCGCCCGCAAGAAGATACTTCGAAGCGAACAAAGAAGCGCAAGAATGCCTCAACGTGGTGAAAAACGCCAAAATCACAAGGTAAAACCCTTGTCAACGCATCTCAAGGAAAAAGAGGAAAAGCTTGAGCAGATTCTGGAACATTTAGCCGAGGAAGCAGCGAAAGACACACCGATCATCGTTGAAGGAAAGAAAGATATCGAAACGTTGAATACGCTTGGAATACGTGGAAGGATCGTTTCAGCGAAGTCTGGTGGCAAATCGCTTCTGGACGTGGTTTCTGAGATCAAAAACACAGGCGCCAGCGAGGCCATACTGCTATTGGACAATGACAGACGCGGAAAAGAGTGGACAGGACGATTGAAGCGGTTTCTAGAACAGGAGCAGATAACGCCGAACACGACCTGCTGGGCTGAGCTTTTCGGCCTTGTTGGAAAAGAAGTTAAGGATGTTGAAGGATTAGCCTCATATATGGAAACATTAAAGAGGAAGTTTAGCGGTAATCCATAAACGTAATATATATAGGACGTTAAGATGTAGTCTCGCGATTCGAGAATCATGTTCTCGGGTTGCCTGATCAACTTTAACCCCTTAACAAGAATCACTGGAGGTTGACGCTTACCATGGGTTCATCCCAAACGTTTACCATAAAGTATGTTATAAGCGCAAAGTTCGAAATTGAAGGAGTAGTTGAAAAACCAGATGTTATAGGAGCAGTCTTCGGACAAACCGAAGGCCTTTTCGGCCCCGAACTTGATTTACGTGAACTGCAAAAGTCAGGAAGAATCGGTAGAATAGAGATCGACCTACAGTCTAAACAGGACAAAACCACAGGCACCATCACAATACCCACCAGCCTCGACCGCGTAAGCACCGCACTGATCGCCTCAAGCATCGAAAGCATAAACCGCGTAGGACCATGCGCCTCAAAAGTCACACTCGACAAAATCGAAGACGTACGCGAAGCACGAAGAAAAATCATCATAGACCGAGCCAAAGAAATCCTGCATAAGTGGAACATAGATTCAATGCCCTCTGTAGACGAGGTCTTCAAAGAAGTCTCAGACACACAGAAAGCAGGCAAAGTCGGAAAATACGGATCAGAAGACCTGCCCGCAGGACCTGACCTGAACAGCGCAAAAGAAATAATCGTCGTCGAAGGCAGAGCCGACATAATCAACCTCATGCGTTGCGGCCTAACCAACACTGTGGCCCTTGAAGGCGCAAAGGTTCCTGAAGGCGTCAAGAAAATCTGTAAGGAAAAAGAGGCCACGGCACTGCTGGACGGAGACAGAGGCGGCGACCTCATTCTCAAAGAGCTCATACAAGTCACAAACGTCAAATATGTTGCCCGAGCACCACGCGGAAAAGAAGTTGAAGAACTAAACTGCAAGGAAATCACGGCCGCCCTAGATGCAAAAGTGCCCATCGGAGACGTTTACAAGCCAAAACGCGAAAAACCCAAAATCGAATTCCCCAAGGAGATTGCCGAGACCGCCAAAGCCTTGGAAGGAACACTTGAAGCAGTCTTGCTCAACGACAAGTTCGAGCAGACGGAACGACTGCCAGTAAGCCAGCTTGCTGAGAGGCTTCAGGAAATCGAAGGCATAGACACGATAGTGTTCGACGGAATCATAACACAGCGAATCGTAGACGTGGCCGGCGACAAAAACATAAAACGCATAATAGCCTCACGCATCTCAGACGCCGTCAAACCCTCACTAACCGTACAGTTGAACGTGTTCTCAGAAATCACAGCCGAGACCTAACTCCCGAAAAAGTCCGTTATTTTCTTGCTTTCTTTTTCCTTCCCGCTTGACTTGAGCATCTGCTCTTCTGTTATGCCGAAAGACTCTAGGATTCTTGCCGCTGCAGGCACAACCTGCTTTGTCACGTAGTACTCGATGTCAACTTCAGCGTATGAGGCAAGCACGTACGGTTTGACCCGTTCGTAGAGGTGGCCTGAGCCAGCAACCACCACGTAGCCTACCTTGTCGCCGACCGAAAGCTCCCAACCCTTCTCGCGCAGCATCCTAGCAGCCTCCACGTGTGATGCCTTAACCTGATACTCCTCAGCAGGTTTCGTCAGCGTCTTCCAGATTATCAAGTCGCGGTACGGAACGTGCTTCTGCCTGAGGTCGTAGATGAACTGCTGCACAAATCCTGCAGCCTTCTGAGGAGACTGTTCTTTCAGGATTATTTCCAGAATCTTCCCCTGCACTTCTTTCGCCACGGTGGCCCAGTCTCCACGCATGACCTCAAGGCCGACGATGTCAAGCCTCCCATCAGGCAGAAGGCCAGCATACCGCTTCTTGGCCTCAGTGAAGAATATACGCACGTAAACCTTGTCTGGGCTCACCTCTAGGCCAAGCTCCTCTCCGACCTTCCTGCAAAGCTTCGCGATCTTGACCTCGTCGTTATTCACGAATATGCTATCCGTGTCCCCATAGACAACTTGCAGTCCCGCCTCCTCAGCCATCCTGATGGCAG
>CAYGYI010000065.1:0-8562 GCA_964354055.1 uncultured Candidatus Bathyarchaeia archaeon
CCGGAGATCCTGGGTTCAAATCCCAGCGGGCCCGCCATATGAAAATCTACATGTTATTGATGCATTTTTAGTCAATATGAGGATTCTCTAGGTTTTTGTAGACTCTACCGATCAGTTCTTTTGACCTTGATAGACGCTGCCTTTTCGGCTTTTCAGTATCGTCCTTTGTTTTTGTTGTTTGACAGCGTAATGGCTTTATGCAGTTGCTTGTTGATTTGATGGCTGGTGGCGTCTTTGCGGGGCAGGGTTGCGGCGGCGTTTTTGGCGGTCTACATTATTTGGGGGTCGACTTATCTGGCGATTCGTTTCGTGATTGAGTCGTTGCCTTCGTTTTTTATGGCGGGCACGCGGTTTCTGGTTGCAGGGCTGATCTTGTATGCGTGGACGCGGTTGCGTGGCGCGTCAAGGCCTTCGCGTGTGCACTGGCTAAGTGCTCTAGTTGTGGGTGGACTGATGTTGATGGGCGGTCACGGCGGTGTGGTGTGGGCGGAGCAGTGGGTGCCTTCAGGCCTTACGTCGGTGCTGATTGCCACGGTGCCGTTGTGGATGGTGCTCGTGGATTCACTGCGTAACCGTTCGAGGCCAGGCGTGAGGGTAGCGGCTGGGCTTGCGCTGGGCTTTGCAGGCGTTGCGTTGCTTGTGGATCCGGTGAGAGCGCTGGGCGGAGGAGGTGTTGACGCTTTGGGTGCAGGCATAATAGTTGGCGGCGCATTCCTCTGGGCCTGCGGTTCGCTTTATTCGCGTTCGGGAAAGCTTCCGTCGTCGCCGTTGCAGGCTACGTCGCTGGAGATGCTTGCAGGTGGGACTCTACTGCTTGCTGCAAGCGTTATGGCTGGCGAATGGACAAGAATAAGGCTAGATCAAGTGTCCACGGTTTCACTGCTTTCGTGGCTTTACCTGATCGTTTTCGGCTCGCTCGTGGCCTTCACGTCGTACATTTGGCTTCTCAAACAAACCACGCCAGAACGAGTATCAACATACGCCTACGTCAACCCCATAGTGGCCATGATCCTAGGATGGACGCTGGCAAGCGAGGCACTCACAACACAAAACGTGCTCGCCACAGCAATAGTCCTAGCCTCCGTCGTAGTCATAACCACACACAACCCTGCGCAAGCCCTCAAAAAGGAATCCTCTTAAGACAGTATGCTGTACGCATTGAAGAAATCGGATCGAGTCCAATGAGTTCAGATTTAGCCATAAAGGCTTTGGGTCTTACGAAGAAATTTGACGAATTTGTAGCAGTGGACAGCATAGACTTTGAGGTGCCTAGCGGAGAGTGTTGCGGTTTTCTTGGGCCTAACGGTGCTGGCAAGACGACTACGATAAAGATGATTGATTGTGTTTTGCCACTGTCTGGAGGTAGTCTTACCGTGGCGGGCATGAGCGTGTCTGAAAAGGCTAGAGAGATCAAAGGCATGATCGGCGTGGCGCCTCAAGAAGACAATCTCGACCCTGACTTCTCGGTTCTGAAGAATCTCCTCGTTTACGCTCGTTACTTTGACATACCGAAAGTCGAGGCTTTGAAGCGTGCCGATGTGCTCCTGAAGTTTGCGCAGTTGGAGGAGAAGCGCAACGTGGTCATTGGCGAGTTGTCTACGGGCATGAAGCGCAGGCTTATCTTGGCAAGGGCTTTGATTAACGAGCCACGGATACTGCTGCTGGATGAGCCTACGGTGGGGCTTGACCCCCAAGCGCGACACATGATTTGGGACAAAATCCGTGAACTGCGAAAACAGGGCGTCACCATTATTTTGACCACGCATTACATGGACGAAGCAGCGGAACTGTGCGACCGCACGCTCATCATGGATCACGGCAAGATAATTGAACAAGGTCCGCCTGCAACCCTTGTCAAGAAGCACATCGGTGAAGAAGTTTTAGAAGTCGAATACAACGAGAAAGCGCTCAACGCCCTCAAAGAAGATTTCCCAGAGGCAACGCTGGAAGTGATGAGCGACCGCATCCGCGTTTTCACAACCCAGCCACACGGAACCTTCGAAAAGTACCTACGCAAATCGCCGACGAAGGGCGCGTTTATCCGTAGTGCGAATTTGGAGGACGTTTTCCTCAAGTTGACTGGGAGGCAACTGCGCGAATGAAAATCTCAGACATCCCTTCAGTCTTCAAGCTGCCACGGTTAACGTACCGCGTGTGGAACGTGTGGCGACGCAACTTCGATGTGTTCATGAAGACTTGGAAGGTCAATTTTCTGCCGCCTCTACTTGAACCCATCTTCTACCTCGTCGCCATGGGCTACGGACTGGGCTCATTCGTGCAGAACATTGACGGCGTCAGCTACATTCAATTCATTGCGCCTGCGCTTGTCTCGATCAGCATGATGTACAGCAGCTTCTTCGAATGTACATATGGCTCATTCGTGCGTATGTACTACCAGAAAACGTTCGATGCGATAATTGCCACGCCTATTAGCATTGAGGAGGTTATTGCAGGCGAGATGCTATGGGGCGCTACAAGAAGTCTGATAGGCTCAAGCATCGTCCTATGCGTCGTAGCCGCCTTCGGCCTCGTACAAAGCCCATTAGCGTTGCTCATTCCAGTGGTGGCATTCTTCAGCGGTCTCATGTTCTCCGCCATAGCTATGGCCTTCACTTCACTCGCACCCAACATAGACTTCTTCAACTACCCAGGCTTTCTCTACATAACACCCATGTTCCTGCTAAGCGGCACCTTCTTTCCATTAACCTCGCTGCCGCCAGCTGTACAAACATTCGCCACAGCTCTCCTGCCTCTACCGCACACAGTAATGCTAACAAGGGGTCTAATCCTCGGCAACCTTCCAACAACGTTGCTCATAAGCATAGTATGGATGGCCATCGTCACACTTACTTTCTTCATCCTCAGCACAAACCTCATGAAACGAAAACTGATTAAGTAAACAGTGGTAAATCCTTGTTGAACTTACGTATGGAGGTAGAGCAGCCGTGAGAGAGGATTAGGTTGAAGCCTCCACGCCTTTAAGCAATTGATCAAGATCTCTTCCCACATTTTCACCCGAGTAGCCGCCTTCCAAAACGAAGAATGTAGATTTCCTCAATGCTCCGATCATCTTCCCTATCTCACCGTAGCCTTTCTCCGTCAAACCGAGTGAGGCGAGATCGCCTGCATGCGTGTCAAATCCTGCCGAGACGGCAAGTAGCTCAAACTTGCTCATGTCAACGTTGCCCAATGCCCTGTCAAGCGTCTTCACGTAGGCCTCGTCTCCGCAGTCAGGCGGTAGCGGAAAATTAAGACAATTCCCCTCCGAGGCAACGCCTGTTCCAGGATAGTTCGGATGCCTGTGCAGTGAAACATAAGTCACCTTCGGGTCATTCATGAAAATCTCCTGCGTCCCGTTTCCATGGTGCCCATCTATGTCCAATATCAGCGTGCACTTGTCCAGATGTCTTACTGCTATTGCGATGTTGTTAAAGTAGCAGAAACCTCTCGTGTAGGCGCCCAGCGCCGCGCCCGAACGTCCAGCATGATGTCCCGGTGGCCTCATGATCGAAAACCCGCCTGTCTCGGCCGCAAGAATGGCGCCTCCAGCCGAAAGATTCGCAAACTCGAAAATATTGTCATAAGCAGGCGTGTCCAAATCCTCAACGAGGCTTTTCTTCACATTCCACACGTAGTCTATATCGTGAGCTTTGATCAAATCGTCTTCGTGGGCTGGCTTGGGTTCTAGAAACTCGTAGCCCTTCTGCTTCAGAACCTCGTAGGCCTTTCTGACCCTTTCGGGGCCTTCAACATGCCATTGCCCATATCCAAGACACTTCTCAGAATAAACGATCTTCGTCCTCATCGCCCACGCGTCCACAATAGATAAACAACCCTTTTCACATTAAAATATAACCTCACCCAAGAGCAATTACACAATCCAAATATCGCTGGAGAAAATGACCCGATGGTTTCAGAGAACCCGTTTGCCACATTTCGTCTTGAATGCCAGCAAACCCTAGACGAAGCTCTCAAAAAACTACACTCCAAAACCACAGTCGAAAACTACGCTCTAGCAAGGCCGCCGAACCCCGAATTCGGTCAGCTGGCCTCCTCACTGTGCTTCGAACTCGCCAAACAAACAAACCAGAAACCCGCCGACCTAGCCAAGCAGTTAGCTGAAACCATCAGCAAGAAAGACTTTACACTCACCGACCATGTGGCGCCTGCAGGCGGGTACGTCAACTTCCATGTTAACTTCGCCAAATTCGCCGAGCTTGTCATCGCCTCCGTTGAGGATTCTGACAACGCCTACGGTTTCGTTAAGACTGAGAAGCCTTTGAAGGTGATTGTTGAGCATACAAGTGCGAATCCGTTGCATCCGATTCACATCGGGCAGGCTAGGAACCCTGTGTTGGGTGATACGATTGTCCGCCTGCTTAAGGCGCGTGGCCACACAGTGGCGGTGCACTACTACATTGACGATGTAGGCCGCCAGTCCTCCGTAATCGCTTATGGCTATGACAAACTCGGCAAACCCAAACCACAGGTAAAACCCGACCACTTCCTCGGCGAAATCTACACCGTTACAAGTTGCCTCGTCGAAATAAACCGCCTCAAACGCGAACTCGAGCACGCCAAAGCCGTCAACGCAGAAGAGGAGATTGGCAAAATCACTAAGGAGCTGGACGAATGGGTGGGCATTGCCGCTGAACTCAAACAGAAGCATCCTGTCCTGTTCGATGAATTGCTAGAAAAAATCGGCAAAGACGAAAACCCTGAAGCCTCAATTAACAGGCTGAACCGTGGCTACGAGGCAGGAGAGGAGAAGGCCAAACAACTCGTCCGAGGCGTCAGCGAACTCTGCTTCGGCGGCTTCAAAGAAACGCTCGGCAAGATCGGCGTTTCCTATGACTCATGGGATTGGGAAGGCGACTTCGTCACAGGCGGCCACGTAGCAAACGTTTTGCAGAAGCTGAAGGAATCGCCTTTCGTTTTCACTGAAGAGGGCGTGCTCGAGTTCGACGCGGAGAAGGTGATCCGCGAACTAGATCTGCGGGCAAGGCTGGGGCTCAGAGAGGCTCAGGAGGTTCCTCCGTTGACGCTTGTGCGTTCCGATGGCACCACGCTCTACACCACGCGGGACGTGGCTTACACGCTGTGGAAGTTCGAAAGGGCCGATAAGGTTATCAACGTGATAGGCATGGAGCAGAGCCTCGCGCAGCTTCAGCTGAAAATCGCACTGTATGCACTCGGCTACGTGAAACAGGCGGACGGCCTTGTTCACTTCGCCTACAACCTCGTTTCGCTCCCAGGCTACAAGATGAGCAGTCGACGGGGTCACTACATCACGTTCGACGAAGTCATGGACGAAGCAGTCAAACGAGCCTTCGAAGAGGTTTCGAAGCGCTCACCCGAACTATCAGACAACGAAAAACGAAACATCGCAGACTTCGTAGGTATCGGCGCGGTACGCTATGCGCTGGTGGAGGTTGACAGCCAAAAGCCTGTCGTGTTCACATGGGATAGAGTGCTCAACTTCGAGAGGAACAGCGCGCCCTATGTGCAGTACACTCACGCCCGGGCATACAGCATACTGCGCAAAGCAGGCCACAAGCCGTCAAAGCCAAACTACACGCTACTGACTGACAAGCTGGAACACGATCTCGTGCTACTGTTGGCTGGCTTTCCCGATGCTTTCATCGAAGCCTCGGACTATCTGAAACCCAACACGATCGCCGACTATGCAAACAGTCTCGCCGACAAATTCAACACGTTCTACAACGCCTTACCAGTGATCAAGGCCGAAACACCTGAGATCAGCGAAGCCAGACTCGCACTAGTGGATGTCGTGCGTATAGTGCTTAGAAATGCCCTTAACCTAATCGGCGTCGTGGCGCCGGACAAAATGTAGGCCTCAAGGTACGCCTTCAATTATCGCAACAGCCGAGCTTGTACCTATTCTGTTTGCTCCTGCCTTAATCATTTTCACCGCGTCAGCATAGGTTTTTATGCCACCTGCGGCTTTGACGCCCATGTTTGGGCCTACGGTTTTCCGCATAAGCCGAACGTCTTTGACCGTGGCGCCTTTACTGAAGAAGCCCGTGGAGGTTTTCACGAAATCTGCGCCAGCCTCCTTTGCAAGCCTACAGGCAACCACCTTCTCATCGTCCGTTAAGAAGCCTGTCTCTAATATGACCTTGATGACTATATCTCTGGACAGTCTCCTAACGTCCACGACGGCGGCGATGTCCCGCCTCGCGGTGCTGTAGTCCCGCGATTTGAGGAGGCTTAGATTGATGACCATATCCAGTTCTTTGGCACCGTCCTCGACGGCCCTCATTGCCTCCAGAGCCTTGATCTCCAACAGCGATGTGCCAAACGGAAACCCCACCGTCGAACAGATCTTGGGTTTCTTACCTTTCAGAATCGCGGACGCCAGCTTCACGTAAACAGGGTTCACGCAAACACAGGCAAAATCGCACCGACTCGCATCCTTACACAATGTTTCAATCTCGGTCTTCGTGGCTACGGCTCTAACGTTCGTGGAATCAATCATCTCTGCAAGCTCTTTTCGCGAAAGCTCCAAATCAAGCGTCCTCAAGGTCACACTAAGCTAGAGTGGCCAAATCATCCTAAGAATTTTTCCCACACGCATGAAGATATGGTCTAAAGAAGATGAGGAGTCGCCTGCTAGAGGCGATTGCCACATTTCATCTGTTCTCCGAGTCTATATACGCGACGTGACTGCTTCCAAAGTTTTTCTGCTTTGTACTGGCGTCAACATGGCAAGCGGCAGATCCAGGCAGTTGCGAGCTGTAGAAAAGAGAAAGGAGTCCTTTACGTCATATTGCAGAATGGCTATCCGACGGCCTTGGAGTGGGGCCGTTGGGCTTCTCGCAACTGTCAGAATTGCCGTTAAGTATGAAAACTTGGGGTCCAGCCGGTTGAAGGCATGAGCATTAAGACTCTCATGTGCTCTGTTCGACAGAGGTTGCCTTAGCCTCGGTTTTCCCGCAGTAGTTTGTCTGTTCAGTCGCCCAGAAATACTCAAACAGTGGATGTTGCGGAAAGTCAGGTACATAGAGCCAGCTTGTGAAGTTAAGATCTCCACGGCCTTTCTTTCCCTCTCCTACTTTTTTAACTGTTGAGTAAAGATAGCATTAAATTGATGGTTTTAGGATGTATAAAAAGCTTGTGCATAACGGCGAAAAAAACGTTAAAAAAGTAAAAAATCTTGACAATAACGAATCCTTTGATAAGACGCAAAGGCTTTCATAAATACGCAAGGTTTCTGCAATCATGCTGGCTACTTTGCATAGGCTACGTATTCTGTTCGATGAAAATACAATCATTATGGCTTCCAGTCGAATCGCGTTGTAAGAGCTAGAAAATTTGATATAGTACCCGCATAATTTACAACGAGGTGTACTAACATGCCCAGTTCATACTTCAAGAAGAGAGTTGAATGCGTGGATGTCAAGGAGAAGAGTGTTTCACAGCTTCTCGCGGACATGGCTCGAACAGCTTATCAGGGAAGGAAACTCGGCGAAGCCGTTGACGTTTGGGAGGCTATGCTGAAGGAGAAGGATCTGACAATCATAATGGGTCTATCCGGCTCTCTGAGCACCGCAGGTCAGTGGAAGATGATCAATTGGCTCATCGAAAACCGGTTCATCGATGTCCTCGTGTCGACAGGAGCCAACGTTTCAGAGGACATTGTGGACGCAATGGGTCTCGGCTATTGGCAAGGCTCCCACCAAGTAGACGACCAACAACTACTCAAAGACGACGTAAATCGATATTACGATGTCTATGGAAAAGAAACAGACTATCGCGAGATGGAGTTGCTCATAACCGACTTTCTGATGACCACGAAGAAGGGCTATGCATACACCTCTGCAGAACTGCTTTATCTGTTCGGCAAATGGCTCAACAAGAAAGGCGTCAAAAGTATAGTGGCCGCAGCAGCCGCCAGTGGCGTGCCCGTGTTCTCACCAGCTATGGTGGATAGCGCCTACGGCGAAACGTTCCTCATGGCCAAAAACCAAGGCCACCCGATCGTAATAGACAGCGTCAAAGAATTCGACCAGTTCGTCGGTATAGGCGAAAAAACCAAAGAGGTCGGCGTCATCTACATCGGAGGCGGCGTACCTAAGGACTTCACACAGCTTCTGGCCATATCGGTGTCACCGCGCACGCAGGACGAAGGAGTCAAGGGCAGAAAAGGCCACCTTCGCAAGGGTCTGAAAGAATACTATTATCCGCACAGATACGCAATCCAGATCACAACCGATTCACCTCAGTGGGGAGGCTTGTCAGGCTGTACGCTGGAAGAGGCCATAAGCTGGGGCAAAATCGACATCGAAGGCAAACGCGCCGTATGCTACTGCGACGCCACAATCGCCTTACCGCTGATAACTCACGCGCTTAACGAGCGGGTGAAGTTCAAGCGGAAGGCCCCGGACCTTACGTGGCTCTTCAAAGCCGTGGCCTAAGTCTTTGCCGTCCTTTCTGTCAACGCGCTTACCATGATAGGCAGTAGCACTGAGGCGTCGCCTTCAACCATCACGCGTTTGGCCTTAGCGCTCACTTTTCCCCACGAAACTGCCTCACGCGGCC
>CAYGYI010000066.1:0-8409 GCA_964354055.1 uncultured Candidatus Bathyarchaeia archaeon
TACATCGTGAAAGTGAGTTTGAATGAATAAGGCTTCAGAACAGAAGTCAGGGCAACTTGTCGTGCCTGGCGACCGTTTGGGCGTGATCGAGGAGTTCATTCCAGATGCTGGAACCTACGTTCAGGACGGTGTCATCTACTCTAAGATTGTTGGGCATGCCTTGATTGACCTCATGCACAAGAAGGTCTCC
Organism: uncultured Candidatus Bathyarchaeia archaeon; assembly: GCA_964354055.1. GTDB lineage: Archaea > Thermoproteota > Bathyarchaeia > Bathyarchaeales > Bathycorpusculaceae > DATKKK01. The sequence goes on from CAYGYI010000066.1 coordinate 191, forward strand.
GTTTTCCCCATAGGCAAAGGAACCAAAATTCCCAAAATCGGAAGCATCGTCATAGGCCAAGTTTCAAATGTGCAGACTCAGACGGCTTCTGTGCGTTTCTCACAGGTTGACAAGAAGCAGATCGCAGGCTTCTTCAGTGGTGTATTGCATGTGTCTGACGTGCAGATGCGGTTTGTCGATTCGATGTTTGACGTGTGCAAGCCAGGCGACATCATGAGAGCTAAAGTCATCAGCGAGAAGAACAGAACCTATCACTTGTCCACGCAGGACAAGGAGTTGGGTGTGGTTTACGGTTTCTGTTCGAACTGCGGTCAAGGCTTGGAGCAGAGACGTCAGGGAATGCACTGCCCAAGATGCGGAAGGATTGAAAGCCGCAAGACCTCAATTGATTACGGTGAGGGCACGGTTTAGCAGTATTGGAGTATGGTTTGGATGAACGTTAAGGTGTTGAAGAAGACTTCGAACGAGCTTAAGATTGAGGTTGAGGGCGCTGGACACACGTTGTGCAATCTTATCCAACGTAGGCTTGTGGAAGACGAGGACACAGATTTGGCTGGCTACGATCTGCCGCACCCATTAGCGTCGAATCCTGTGATTTACGTACGTACGAAGAACGGCGTGAAGCCTGAAGCAACGTTGCGCAAGGCCATGGAAAGCGCACGAGACATGAACAAGGAATTTGGCAAAGAGCTTGAAAAAGCCCTCAAGAAAGCTTGACTCTCTCTTTTGTCTTCCCAAGCAGACAAGCCCAAGCCGTCGATCAACTCGTCAGCTTCTGTCAAAGTCTCCACGCTTTCTTCTAACGTGACGTAGTCATTGAGCCACGCGTAGACCATCAATGTTTCAGCCGCATCGGCAAGCTCGTGGCTTGTCATTCTCGAAGGCATACGATTACGCAATCCTGCTTTCCGCAAAGCCTCAGCAAGCACAGTTCCCTTAACCTTCTTGCCTATTGGTCGACTTTTCTTCCCCGAGAGAGCTAACGAATACACAAAATTCACGTAAGCGTCTCCCAAAGAGGCCAGCATTTTGTCCATCAGCATCCCAGTCAAACTGTCGTAGTGTTTTATGAACGTTGGCGCATATGGAAAAGCCTTCAAACGTGTCGCCTCATACTACGGTTTATTCTTCGCTATGCTTATAACGCCTTTTTCCTTCCATCTTCAATGCTGTTAGCGACGTGGTTTCAGTGGTCAAAGGCTTTCGTGTAGTCAAACCTGAGATTCGCGTGTTAGGCGTAGATGATGGAGTGTTTGTGCCTCGGTCTAGAGGTTTCGCCATCGTGGTGGGTGTGGTGTTCAGGGGCGGCTACTGGCTTGACGGCGTTATGCACACCAAAATCAAGGTAGACGGCCTCGACGCAGGCACTAAAATAGCAAGCATGATTCTCAAATCGCCGCACTACAGACAACTGCGAGTCATAATGCTTGACGGCGTGACGTTTGCAGGCTTCAATGTGGTTGACATTAAGAGACTCAGCGTCGAAACAGATCTGCCAGTTATAACTGTCACACGCGACAAACCTGACGAAGCAAAGGTTCGGAAAGCGTTGAGGAATCTGCCTAGAGGCGAGGAACGGTGGAAGGCTATGCAGGACGGAGGCGAAACGCACGCCGTGCAGACGCGTGACAATGCAGAGATGGTCTACATTCAGGTGGCAGGCATCTCGCTTGAGGATGCAAAGAAGATCTTGCGTTTGACTTCTACGCGGAGCAATGTTCCTGAAGCGTTGCGTGTGGCTCACCTTATCGCTTCAGGCGTCACAGGCACGTAGCCTCGATCTGTATTGATACAAGAAAAAGTTTAAATGAGACAATGCTAAGGGAAGAGGAACGGACAACGGAGCAAGAGGCTTATGGAATTTTGTCCAAAATGTGGTTCACGTCTCGTGCCCAAGAAAACCAAAGCCATCAGTGAAAACTCAATTTCGCTTGTCTGTCCAAAATGTGGCTTCAAGAAACAGCCTCCGGGCAAAAAGGTCGAACCCAAGATCGCCAAAGTCATCCAGCACAAGCCACAAGAACTCGTAGCCGTCATAGGAAAAGAAGAACAGAAACTCCGCACGCTACCTACTGTCCGCGTGGAATGTCCGAAATGCGGAAACAACACCGCCTACGTGTGGCAAGTCCAAACACGAGGCGCAGACGAATCCTCCACACAATTCCTAAGATGCACAAAGTGCAGCTACACATTCAGAGAATACTCATAAACACTGTGCATTTAAGGGAGAGATTCTTTCAGCAATTTTGAAGCTTAGAGAAAGAGGCTTTTCTGAAGCATACTTAGCAACTATGATGCGCGCTCTGATTGAAATTTCAGATCATGCAGACTTACGCAATGCTGACGAAGTTTTAATGTATATTGCGAGAAAGAAAGTGAAAGACTCGTTCAAAGCTAATCTAGTCGACTTCTACAGACACTACGCAGTCTTCTACGGAATCAGCTTCGCGAAAGTGCGCTACAGAAGAGATCATAGAGTTCCGAGGGTTCCTTGTGAAGAAAAGATTGACATGCTGATTGCTCATGCTTCAAAGAGATATGCGTTGATCTACACAATCATCAAAGAATGCGGGTTGAGACCGGTTGAAGTTGCGAACTTGACGCTTAACGACGTTGACTTGGAGAAGGGGGTTTTGCCGATTGACACTGCGAAGCATGGTTCTCCGAGAGTTCTGAAGCTGAAAGAGGAATGTCAGGCGATGTTCAAAGGCTACATGAAGCCTAAGAACTTCAGCTTGAACGATAGGCTGTTTCCGTCTGCTGGCGTGATCTGTAACACTTACGGGCGTCTAAGAACTTCATTGGCTAAGAAGCTGAATGACATTGAGATTCAAAAGATTCGGCTGTATGACTTAAGGCATTTCTACGCAACTATGTTGTATCAAAGAACGAAAGACATCTTGCTTGTCAAAGAAAAGCTCGGGCACAGAAACATCAACAACACATTGATCTATACGCATCTAGTCAGCTTCAACGACACTGAAGAATACTATAGTGCAACTGCGCAAAGCGTCAGCGAAGCTTCAAAGCTCGTAGAAGAAGGCTTCGAATTCGTCACTGATGTCGATGGAGTCAAGCTGTTCAGAAAACGAAAGTAGCTCAGCTGAGCTTCTCTTTTCTCTCTATTTACACGAAGTAACCCTAGTAGATTGCAGCGAATCTCTGCAAGACAGCAATTGCACAGCGTGCGCGCTCGCTTAAATATCACGTTCTTCTCTCTATTCATGGGAGAAGGAAATTGAAAACAAAAATGCTAATGATCATGTTTCTCATGATAAGCCTAGTATTCATAGTGCCACAAAACATAAAAGCACAAAATGAAGTAGAATACATAGGTCTAAGAGACAGAGCATACCCACAAGGCATAGCTTACAACAAAGTCAACGGATTAGTATATGTTGCACTTTCAGCAACGATTTTTGTGCCTACATCACCAGCATCAATAGCAGAAATAAACGCAACAAGTAGAGAAATAACATACTACAATATTACTGTTCCAGAAGAGTTAAATGCAGATTATCCAGCACTTGGGCAAATAGCCATTGACTCAAATGGTGACGTATGGATAACTATAGAGTATTGGAAAACTTACAGCGGAGTTTCGCCACCCTATACGTGGATTATCAAATTCTATGCTGTGACAAAAACGTTTGAATGGGTGAACACAACACCGTATGATGTAGTAGCTAGCGGCATAATCTCTGATAAAGATGTGTCAGTATTGGTTGCTATTTTCTCTAAAGTCTTAAGAATAGATTCAACAACAAATGCAATAGCAGACGTTTACGATATGACAGGATACGCAGAGGGTTGTGGGTTTGTTGTGGCAGATGGAACAACAATTTGGGTTACTTCAGGTGAGAATCACAAGCTTATAGAATATGATACAGAATCAAGAAGAGTGATCGGCAATGTTTCTTATGTGAATGCACCAAGAGGAATATCGGTCTCTGACAAATATGTATACGTTTGTGATTATATGCGAGCACCACAACCAATAACAATATGTAAAATTGACAAAGCAACATTAGAATTGGATTCAAGATTGATAGGACCGAATCTAACAAAACCAAATACAGAAGTAGGTGCTTGGTCATGTTTTATGGATAGCCAAAATAATCTTTGGTGGTGTAGTCGTGCTGGATATGTAGGAAGCTTTGGAGTTGCGAAAGCTCTCTCTTATGAAACTAAACCGGAATGCTATTACGTAACAGAAGTTGCGGATGGAAGCATATGGTGGAGTGCCAAAGATACAGGTGTAGGTGGATATTCTATTATGGGAGAAACATCAGATGCATTCATAGGCATAGTGCATAATCCGCCTAAGACACCAGACATTAATAGAGACAACGAAATAGACATCTTAGATGTGGTGCAAGTGACAAGCAGATACTCATTACACGAAGGAGAACCAAACTGGAATGAAACATGCGACATAAACAGCGACAAAAAAATAGACATTCTTGACGTTGTATCTGTAACATCTGCATACGGCAAAGAACCATATCCATAGCGCGCGCCTTCGAGGAAACTCTTCTCAAGTCTCAAAGTACATACTCAGCGCGCTCTCTCACATAGATGCGGGGGTATCGCCTTTGTCCACTGAAAAAGCTCTGTTCAGAATTATCTTTGGCGCAGAAAATGTTTGCTGAGAAGCTTCTCCTAACCCTAAGCGCGCGAATTGGATTTGTCCAAGCTGTAAAACGTTGAACTCAAATGAAGTGACAGTATGTCAACGATGCAAGCGGCTTAAACCGACCCAATAAGCGCGCGCTCTCTCTAACAGATTATTTGCGTTCCACAAAAGACTCTTTAACTCTTTGAACCTAATCGCTGCGGGGAAACAACCGTGGAGTATTTCGCCTATCTAGAAGTTAATGAGGTAATAAGGCGTCTTTTGAATAGTGGTCGTCATTCAAGTGTCTATAAACTGCTGCTAAGACATGCGCAAATGACAGACGTGGATATGCAGAGCAAGATGCGGGATTACGATCGTATGACCAAAGCCGAGAAAGCTGCAGAGCTAATGAAAGCTTCCAAGTGTCTTGAGAAAAAGAGACTTGACAAATACGGTAAGCATTATGACTATGAAATACTCTGTGAGCATGCAGTTGAAGCACTAGAGGATTCTCCGAGAATTTTCAATGAAGTGTTCGGGCATGTCAAGGATGAGAACAAGCTATACGACCCTGTGAGAAAATACTTGAAGAAGGAATACAGCATCGAATTCCAGACTGACCATTTGAAAAGAGAAAGCTGGCCTGATTTCTTTGCTTTTGACAAAGGATGGGGAACAGATCTTGTTGCAGTTGATGCGAAGACTCAGTTCAATGAGTACAAAAGATTTCTCAATCAAGCAAGCAATTTCATGAGATACTCTGATAAGGTCTTCTTAGCTGCGACCCCTGGTCTAGTCATAGAGATCGGACGCAAGGCTAAGGAATTGGGGGCGTATGGGAGTCAGATATTGGAGCAGAATCTGACACGTGCTTGCATTGGACTTTTGATTGTTGATATGACTGCAAGGTCTGTCAAGATGCAAATTGAAGCAAAGAAACACAGTATTCTAGACAGAGAAGAACAAGGGAGATGTATAAGGAAGCTCGAGCATTACTTTCCTAAAGCGCGTGGTGTTTGGTAGGTCTGTAGCGCGCGCTGGAGAGTTCTCCTAAACCTAAGCTTGCTCGCTGAGCTTTGCGTCCATCTGAGCCCAGCGAAGGTTCGTCTGCTCATGCTCATCAACACTAAACCCGTAAGAAGTAGCGACTTATGCTTGAATCTAATGCTCAAAGCGCTTGTCGCCAATGCAAACGTGAACGCGGCAATAGAGTAAGTGGTATTGATCTGCCCTGTCATCCCAACATCAGTGCCGAACGTTTTTCCCATGTCGATAAGAAGGAGAACCACCAAAACCGCTATCGGACCTGAAGCAAAGCTAGCCGTGACCGGTGAGGGCAAAAACAGTTTTCTACGTGAAGCCTCAGCAGAGTCCACGTCGATTTTCACATCCAGAACCAACCATTCTTCTGGCCCAGTTATGATTTCCGGTTGCTTTGGTGGAGCTTTTAGGCTTCCTTAGGCCTACTTGCTTCCGTTTTCCTCCCCCAAGAGATTCCATATTGAAGAAACAGCATACTGCTAGTGTTGCGGTCGCTACTTTTATAAATCGAAAGTTGGAAGTAGAGCTTCATGCAGGCAGAAATCGGAATTATTGGTGGAACAGGCTTCTACGATCCGCAGCTTCTCGAAAACGTCAAAGAAATGAAGATTCGCACACCTTACGGCTTACCCTCTGATTCAATCACAGTCGGAGAGTTGAAGGGCAGAAGTGTAGCGTTTCTACCACGTCACTCAAAGAAGCATACGATAAGACCAACTGATGTCAATTCGAGGGCAAACATATTTGCTTTGAAGAAACTTGGTGTTCAAAGAATACTCGCACCTTCAACAGTTGGCTCTCTAAGGGAAGAATTCAAGCCAGGAGACGTAGCCTTCATTGATCAGTTCATCGATCGAACAACCAAACGAGAACAGTCATTCTACACCGGGAAACAGGTTTGCCACATATCAGTAGCCGAACCAATGTGTCCAGAACTGAGGCGAACTCTGATAAAGGTAGCCGACAGCTTGGACATTAACGCCCACAAAACAGGAACCTACGTTTGCATAGAAGGGCCAAGATTCTCAACAAAAGCTGAATCAAAAATGTTCAGGACATGGGGAGCAGACATGGTAGGCATGACGCTTGTGCCGGAATGCGTTCTGGCTCGAGAAGCTGAGATATGCTACGCTACAATAGCAACTGTTACTGACTACGATGTGTGGAAAGACCACCCAGTAAGCGTAGCCGAGGTTCGGAAAACAATGAAAGAGAATATAGGTAAAGTCAAAAGAATACTCATGGAAACGGTTTCAAAGGTTCCCCAAGAAAGAAAATGTGACTGCAAAAGCGCGCTACATAATGCATTGGTCTGAATGTGCTTGGCAACAGAGAAGTGAAAGAATTGGATCTCAAATCGAAAATAAGGCGAATACCTGAATTCAAAGGTGTGGTTTTCTGGGACATAACTACACTTCTAAAAGATAAGCATGCGTTTAAAGAGTGCATCAAACAGATGGCCGACCACTATCGAGACAAAAACATAGACGTTGTGGTGTCAAATGAAGCAAGAGGGTTCATAGTGGGCGCAGCATTGGCCTACGAGCTTGGAGTCGGTTTCGTTCCTATTAGAAAGAAAGGGAAACTGCCTTCAAAGGCAGTAAGCCTCACCTACAAAAAAGAATATGAAGTTGACACCATCGAAATCCATGAAGACTCCATAGAACCGGGTCAGAAAGTTTTGCTCATTGACGATTTGCTGGCAACAGGCGGCACTATGAAAGCCAGCGCAGAACTAATTGAGAAACTAGGCGGAAAAGTCGTCGGCATGGGATTTATGATCGAACTAGAGTATCTCCATGGAAGAAAGGCTCTGGGAGACAAGTGCGAAGTATTTTCAATCATAAACTGCAAGACCTCCAACTGATAATTCCACATGCTAGACCTGCTGTTTGTCATCCTTTTTTATGTTGAAAACCAGCACAGTAGCATGTTCCAAAAGCTGATCAGACCTCAGTCACGGTTGAACCTACATAACTGAAGTGTGAATTTTTCCGGGTTTGTGCATTCTGTTCTTTGTGAGACATGTTTGGCTCAAGGTTTTTATGTGTAAACAGTTTTTAATAGGAGACGCTGCAATACACCTACGAAAGGAGAGCTAATTGATGTTCAAGCTCAAAGTTTCAGACGCCAAACTTCTCCGCGACATGATCAACAGCATAAGCATCCTTGTGGATGAGGCCACGTTCAAGCTTGCCCCCGAAGGCATAACCCTCCGAGCCATGGATCCCTCACGAGTAGCTATGGTAGACTTCGAATGGCCCAAAACCGTTTTTGAGGAATATCAATGTGATGCACCTGCGAAGATGTGCATAAACGTCACCGAACTCCTCAAACTGCTCAAAAGAGCCGGCAAAGATGAAACCGTGGAGCTGGCGCTTGATGAGAAAACAGGACGTTTGCAAATTAAAATCGCAGGCAAATACTCTCGCAACTTCACGATGCCTACGCTTGAAGCCTCCGAAGAAGAAGTGCCCACGCCCAAACTCACGTTCAACGTGAAAGTCAAAGCCACCACAAGCGGCCTAAGCCAAGCCATCGAAGACGCCCAGCTTGTAAG
>CAYGYI010000067.1:0-8401 GCA_964354055.1 uncultured Candidatus Bathyarchaeia archaeon
GCGCTAGTGGGTGCGCACTATCTTGGAATTGAGTGATCAAGGATAAGCTGCAGTTCGAGAACATGGGCAATCCACAGCAAGCTTTAAGTCATTGTGCAGAGAATCGCTATTATTCACCTATTGAAAATGGAAGTGAAGAAACTTGCTAAAGCGAAAGCTGATTGCAGACTTGAAGGTTCTCATGGTTTTGCTCAGTGTACTAGCCAGCGTTTCAACGTTAACCCTTTCCAGTTCATCGAAAAGATTGTTTTCGGGAGTAGTCTACGCGGCACCATTGATCCCACTTGATGGAGCGTATGTCACGGCTTCTGGCCCTGAGGGCTACGGATCCACCTCTACTGATTCTTCGGGGCAATACAGCATTACTGAAGGTCTAATGACTGGCAACTATACAGTAACAGCCTCTGCTAGAGGCTACTTGGACGCGAAAATCGAGAACGTTGTAGTCACTGCGGGACTTGAAACCTCAAACATCAATTTCCTGCTGAATGTTTCTGGAGGCATTTCTGGAAGAATCACTGAAGTCGGTACGAACTCGCCATTGCAGAGCGTCATGGTTACAGCAGAAAGCTCTGTGAGTGGCGGAATATCTGAAACAGCATTCACCGATGCCAACGGAGACTATCTCATTTATACGAATCTCCCGACTGGAACCTACAACGTCACTGCTTCTTATTCAGCTGGGCACATTACGAAAGATACAAGTGGAATCGCAGTGACGGCTGGAACAGAGACCAAAAACGTCGATTTGGCCCTTGAAATATCAGGTATAATCACTGGAACGGTCACCGACTCGGTCTCGAGTTTGCCTTTGCCTGACATTTTTATCTTTGTGTCGGGTGCCGCAGGAGTGTTCAGCGGATATGCGAGTACAAACTCGAGCGGAAAATACCGCGTAAACATGAACCTCGCAACGGGAAGCTACAATCTTAGCGTTCTGTTTCCGAAGGGTTACCTATCTAAAGAGGTCTCTGGAATTGCAGTGACCGCTGGCCTCGAGACTACGGTTGATTTTACTCTTGACCCATCTGGAATCATTTCGGGTAGAGTAACCGCATTACCAGGCGGCCAACCTGTGGCAGGAGCAAGTGTTTCCGCATATTCTGGAAGTTTCACCTACTTTGGTAATACGAAGACTGATGCATCTGGCTACTACAACATATCAAGCGGTCTAGGGACCGAAACCTACACTGTCATTGCGTATTTCGGGTCAGATACGAATATGACCACAGGTGTGAATGTCGTTGCGGGTTCAGAGACTTCAGACGTGAATATTCAGCTGACTATCACTCCCTATGGAACAATAACTGGCAGGGTAACGAACACGACAGGTTCTCCAATTGGAGGAGCTTATGTTGCCGCGGCAGGCCCAGCTGGCTCCGGTGATGCCTATACTGACAGCAACGGAGACTACTCAATCTCCAGTGGTTTGGACACTGGCACGTACACCGTGAATGCATCTGCAACCGGATACTCAATGATTAGCATGTCTGGTGTGAGTGTTACTGTCGGCCAAGTGACTTCAGACGTTAATTTCCAACTGCCTTCTATTCCGTCAGGGATAATTTCGGGCATGGTTGAGGCAGGATCTCCTGCTATACCCGAGTTTCCACATTCGATCTTTGGCTTTCTCCTGGCAGCTTCTATTGTTGCGGTCGCATTCGCAAAACTCCGAGCTTCAAGAAAGAAAACGCTGAGCCCTCTTGCTAGAACGCCTGAGTTCTAGTTCACTTCAACTTTTTTTCTCTTTTCAGCTGCTGATGCTTCTAGAGCATGCTTCTGCGAGCGATTGTTTGCTCTATCGTGCTCTATAAGTTGCCGCGCACGCGTCTCATACGACCCTATGTAAACCAACAGTGGCACCACAATTCTGTGGCGTATTGTGGCGTACTGTGGCGAATTGTCACAGCTTTTCTCCATAAGAATCCCCATAAAAAACGCCAAGAAAAAGAGCCTCAAAGCAGGCAAGAGCCTCTGGCGCGCGTAGTTTCTGAAACGGAATTGCGTGTGCTTGCCATATGTTCTAAATACTGGTTAGAGCCATATTTCGGACTCGTACGAGGAATCACAATGGTTTCGGCGCGGGAACTTTCGGTTGATGAAAAGATCAAGCGTTTTAAGGATTTGAACGAGGAGGCAAAACTCGGGGGCGGCAAGAAACGTATTGACGATCAACATGCTAAGGGCAAGCTCACTGCAAGAGAGCGTATTGATTTGTTGCTCGATCAGGGCAGTTTTAACGAGCTTGACATGCTTGTGGTTCACCAATGCAACGAGTTCGACATGGCCGGCAAGAAAGTGGCTGGCGACGGCGTAGTTACGGGGTATGGCACAGTTGGCGGCAGGCTTGTGTACGTGTTTTCACAGGATTTCACCGTGTTCGGCGGCTCATTGGGTGAGATGTTTGCGAAGAAAGTATGCAAGCTGATGGATTTGGCCTTGAAGACAGGCGCGCCCGTCATCGGCCTCAACGACAGTGGTGGCGCTCGTATTCAGGAAGGCGTGGCCAGCCTCGGTGGCTACGGCGACATCTTCTTCCGCAACGTCATAACCTCAGGCGTCGTGCCACAGATCAGCGCGGTCATGGGACCTTGCGCAGGCGGAGCCGTTTACTCGCCAGCGCTAACAGACTTCATAATCATGGTTGACAAAACGAGCCACATGTTCATCACAGGCCCGGACGTCGTCAAAACAGTGCTAGGCCAAGAGGTCAGTTTCGAAGAGCTTGGCGGTGCTATGGTGCACAGCCAAACCAGCGGTGTGGCCCACTTCATAGCCAAAGACGAACAGCACTGCATCGACCTTGTCAAAAAACTGTTGAGCTATTTGCCGAGCAACTATCTTGAAGACCCGCCTGCGGTAGAGGCCACGGACGACTCGAACCGCACCGACGAAGGCCTCGCTAAAATCATACCCGCCGACTCTGACAAACCCTACGACGTTAAAGAGATCATTTATCGCGTGGTTGACAATGGCGAGTTCTTCGAGGTCCAGCCGTTGCACGCCATGAATATTGTTGTTGGCTTTGCACGTCTGAATGGCAAGGTCGTGGGCGTCGTGGCTAATCAACCGAAGCATTACGCGGGCGCGTTGGACATTAACAGCAGCATGAAGGCAGGACGCTTCATCCGCTTCTGCGACTGCTTCAACATCCCTATTGTCACCTTCGTAGACGTGCCTGGCTTTCTGCCTGGATTGGAACAGGAGCATGGAGGCATAATCAAACACGGCTCTAAGTTGCTGTACGCATATTGCGAGGCCACTGTGCCCAAGGTCACCGTCATACTGCGCAAGGACTACGGTGGAGCATACGATGTCATGGGTTCAAAGCATTCAGGAGCCGACATCAATTATGCGTGGCCTACTGCGGAAATCGCGGTCATGGGACCCCACGGAGCCATAAACATCATCTTCCGCAAGGAAATCGCCGAAGCCAAAAACCCAGAACAAAAGCATCAGGAACTCGTGGCCGAGTACCGTGAAAAGTTCGCTTCGCCCTACATCGCCGCGCAGAAAGGCTACATAGACGAAGTCATCGACCCAGCGCATACAAGGCCAAAACTGATCAGCGCACTCGAAAGCCTAGCCACCAAACGTGAGCCACGCCCGGCAAGAAAGCATTCAAACGTACCGCTGTAGCTCAAAGCCATTCAGACTATAGCTGGATCTTGAACTTGCACTCTTCAGCCCCAGACAAGGCTGACTGTAGAACCTCAACCTTTACAGGTTTCTCAAGTGCGCCTTCCCAGAATCTCGTTACGAAGCCTTTTGAGCAGTTGCAGTACGTACGCGAAACTTGCTCGTCAACTGGCAGGCCTCTCATTAGTCCACAGAAGCATTTCATCGGTCTTTGGAACGCGTGAGGCGTGAAAAACCAGTAAAGCACATTACTCTTCCTCTCAAATCTGGTTCCGGGCATAGGCTTCTGCTGTTCAGCCTCAAGAAACTCGTTCTCGGTCTTGAACTTCTTGCGCCTCGCCTTGGCTCTTTCGATGGTTCTCTTGTTCATCTCGGCACAGTTGCGGCCGCAGTTTTCCATAATTTTGACTCTTGTTTCCTCATCCACAAGCGCGTCCAGCTTCTCCATTGCGCATCTGACCCATTCAGCCATTTCTTTTTTGCTGCTCTTCTCCGTGACCTGTCCACAGCCTTCTGTGATCTTCTTTCTGACAGCTTCACTTGCAAAACTGCCAATGTTGCCCTCAATCGTCCTTATCATTCCCTGCTCTCTGGCCATGTAGACCACCACGGAGCTACGTCAAGCTCACGTCATATAAAAATTGTGAGGAACGCTCTGCAGGGAGGCTTGATGTGCATAGGCCAGCGGTTAAATAAGATGCTTTTCATGAATCCGTAGAGGCACTTCAATGTCTGACAGGAGTCTGGTCGGCGCTTGCGGAATATACTGTGGCGCCTGCATGATCTACCGCGCCTACAAAGACAATGACGAGAGATTGACGCAGTACCTGACCGAGAACGGGCTTTCGAGAGACAAGATTCACTGTGAAGGGTGCGTCTCAGGTGACGTGTCGGTAACGTGCGTTACGTGTTCGTACAGGGACTGCGCCAAGCAGAAGGGAATCACTTTTTGCTTCGAATGTAAAGACATGCCCTGCGAAAAGATCGTTGAGCTGGTCGAAAAACGGTCGCGAAGCAACAATCTGCCACACCTCACTCTCTGCCTAACCAACCTTCAAACACTCAAGCAAACTGGAATCCAAGAATGGTTACGAAAGCAGGAAGGCCGCTGGAAATGCGCAAAGTGCGGCAGGAGGATGAACTGGTACAGCGAATTGTGCCCGGACTGTGGGACAGAGTTTTTGGACGCTGTGAAGGAGGCTCGTTCGCTTGGCAAGCTGCGAGGCTGGCCTTCAACCACGGCGCCTAAGTAAAACATTCGTTGACAATCGGTTTCTTGCACCTAAATTGATTAATACGGCTTCGATTAACGCTATCAGCAAATGCCTCGCAGGTTTAACCTGTGCATGGAGATTCGGATGCTTTGACGCGCAAGCCTGTTAAGATCACTGATACGACGTTTCGGGACGCTCACCAGAGCCTCATGGCCACTAGGATGAGTACTGAGACGATGGTGAAGATTGCAGACAAGGTCGACAGAGTGGGCTTCTTCTCGCTTGAGGCATGGGGAGGCGCCACTTTCGACGTGGCGATACGCTTCTTGAACGAGGATCCGTGGGAACGAATACGTCAGCTCAAAAACCACGTAAAGCGCACGCCGTTACAGATGCTGTTGCGAGGCCAGAACGTGGTCGGCTATCGCAACTACCCCGACGATGTGCTGATCAAGTTCGTGGAGAAGGCCGCGGAAAACGGCATAGACATCTTCCGCATATTCGATGCACTCAATGACATTCGCAACATGGAGGTAGCCATAAAAGCCGTCAAGAAACAGGCTAGACACGCGCAGGGCACTATAAGCTACACGATAAGCCCCGTGCACACGGTGGAACGTTTCGTCGAGTTTGCGCAGGAGCTTGCGCATTTGGATTGTGATTCGATTTGTGTTAAGGATATGGCGGGAATGCTTGCACCGGAGCCTGCCTACGAGTTGATATCTGCGCTGAAGAAGGAGGTCGGTTTGCCCGTGCACCTACATAGCCACAGTACAAGCGGCATGGTCATGATGACTTACTATCGCGCGTGCGAGGCAGGCGTAGACATACTCGACACGGCCTTCTCGCCCTTCGCGTGGGGGACCAGCCAGCCACCAGTCGAATCAGTCGTGGCTGCGTTGAAGGGCACGGCCTACGACACGGGTTTAGACAGCGAGCTGCTGAACGAGATTGCGCAGTACTATCGTGAGCTGCGCGAAAAATTCTACGATCCGCTTAGGCTAATTGATCCGAAGGCCGAGCGTGTTGACGCCTCGATTATTGTGCACCAGATTCCGGGTGGTATGTTTTCGAATTTGCTTTCGCAGTTGCGGGAGCAGAAGGCGGAGGGTCGTCTTGCGGAGGTGCTTGAGGAGGTTCCGCGAGTGCGGAAGGAGCTCGGCTACCCGCCGCTTGTGACGCCTACCAGCCAGCTTGTAGGCATACAGGCCGTCATGAACGTCATCTCTGGCAAGCGCTACAGCATGATTCCGAAGGAGATTAAGGATTACGTGAAAGGCTTCTACGGTAGGCCGCCAGCACCGATTGACCCGAAAATACGGAAGAAAATTGTAGGCGACGAACCGCCCATAACCGGGCGACCGGCTGACATGCTGGAACCTGCGCTGGAAAAGATCCCGGACGATGTGAAGCCTTACATCGAGTCAGAAGAGGACAAAGTTACTTATGCGCTGTTTCCGCAGGTTGCGGTCGAGTTTTTCAAAAGACGCAAGGCCAAACGCGAAGACCCGAAGGCAGGCATTTCGCCTGAACGACTTACGGAGCTGGAAGACGTGGCCGCGCTATCCGCTGTAGTGGCCACGTATCTCGCAGGCTCGAACGGAGCTAAAGCACTAGCCATAACAGCGACGCGACCGAAGAACAGTTTATCTCCTTGGGTACTTGCAGGCCGACAGGCCAACATCGAACGAGGCGCTTAACATGCCCAACTACGAAGCCACAGTAGACGGCAAACCACGCAAAATCGAAATCATCAAAAAAGATGAAAAATCGTTCACGGCAAAGATAGACGGCAAGCCGCGAACCATCGAGCTTCCCTCCAACAAGATCAGCGAACAAGCAGTAACGATCAAAGTTGACGGCAAAGCCTTCAAAGTCGAGCTTCCCAAAATCGAACGCGAAAAACCCGTTTCAGTCAAGGTTGAAGAAGCCACATTCAAAATCGAGGTCAAAACACCCAGCCACAAACAAACCGTAACCAGCTTTGAACCAACGTCAACCGCACCTACGAGGAGAACGGGCACAGCCAGACAAACCGCCGTGGAAGGCGCCATAACAGCGCCCATGACTGGAAAGATAATATCAGTCAAAGTCAAGAAGGGCGACCGAGTCAAAGCCAACCAGACACTTTGCGTAATCGAGGCCATGAAAATGGAAAACGAAATCACCGCACTGAAAGCGGGCACCGTTCAGGAAGTGAACGTGACTGAAGGCCAAGGCGTGAATGAAGGCGACACACTTTTCGTGATAGGCTAGAAGATGGAGGGCGGCTTGTACTCGCCGAAGATCTCGCGCAACGTGCCACAGATTTCGCCGAGCGTGGCGTACTCTTTCACCGCGTCCAGTATCAGAGGCATGAGGCTGGCGTTCTCCTGCTCCGCCGCCTTTCGAAGCTTGTCCAATGCCTCAGTTACTTTGGCTTGATTTCGCTGTCTTTTGAGCTCGTCTAGCTGTCTGACCAGTTTCTTCTCGATCGCCGGGTCAACCTGATGCAGCTTCATGGGCACTTCCTCTCTAGTTTGGAAGTCGTTGACGCCTACAATGGTGCGTTTTTTTGCTTCAACTTCCTTCTGGTGTCGATAGGCACTTTCGGTGATCTCGCGCTGCATGAAACCCTTCTCTATTGCAGCCACAGCGCCACCCATCTCGTCGATCTGCTCAATATACTTCTCCACGCGCTGTTCTATCTCATTTGTGAGGTACTCCACGTAGTATGAACCCCCAAGCGGATCCACCGTGTCCGTTACGCCGCTTTCGTAGCCGATAAGCTGCTGAGTGCGAAGGGCAATTGTCACGGCCTGTTCGCTGGGCAACGCATAGGCCTCGTCGAAGCTGTTCGTGTGCAGCGACTGAGTCCCGCCCAGCACGGCCATAAGTGCTTGCAGGGCCACGCGGACGACGTTGTTGTAGGGCTGTTGGGCTGTGAGTGAGACGCCTGAAGTTTGCGTGTGGAAGCGCAGCATTTGACTGGCTGGATTTTTAGCGTGGAAGCGATCTTGCATGATTCGAGCCCACAGTCGGCGCGCGGCACGGAATTTGGCAATTTCTTCGAAGAAATTGTTGTGGGCAGCGAAGAAGAAACTGAGGCGACCTGCAAAGCGATCCAAATCCAGTCCACGGTCTATTGCGGCTTGTACATAGGCAATCGCGTTAGCGAAGGTAAAGGCCACTTCCTGAACAGCCGTGCTGCCTGCCTCGCGAATGTGGTAACCGCTGATGCTGATCGTGTTCCAGCTCGGCATGTTCACAGAGCAGTAGGCGAATATGTCGGTGATCATGCGCATGCTAGGCTTGGGCGGAAAAATGTACATGCCACGCGCCACGTATTCCTTGAGCACGTCATTCTGCACAGTGCCTCCTAGCTTGGCTTGTGGCGCGCCTTGTTTCTGGCCCACGGCCGCGTACATGGCCAACAGTATATTGGCAGGCGCATTAATCGTCATCGAAGTAGTAACTCTATCCAGCGGAATGCCGTCAAACAGCGTTTCCATATCCTTCAATGATGAGGCGCTGACGCCTACCTTGCCCACCTCGCCCAAGGCCATAGG